>DATBCA010000404.1:0-3796 GCA_036270715.1 Solirubrobacteraceae bacterium | reverse complement strand
GCCCTGCTCGCGCTCGACGAGCCGACGCGCGGCATGGACCGCGAGGCCAAGGCCGCGCTCGCGGCGGAGCTGCGTGGACGCGCGTCGGCGGGAGGTGCGGTGATCGTCGCGACGCACGACCCCGAGTTCGCCGCTGCGTGTGCGCGCCGCGCGATCCTGCTCGCGGACGGGCGCGTGATCGCCGACGGCGCCGCGAGCGAGCTGCTCGCGGGCGGGTGGTACTTCGCGACCGAGACCGCGCGGATCCTCGGCGGCGCAGGCGGCGCGGTGCTTCCCGAAGAGGGCGCCGAGCTGCTGGCCGCGCAAACGCTCGCGCGGGTCGGCGCGCACGCGTCGGCGCGAACGGCGGCAATTGCGAGATGAGCTGGCCGCTGGCCGCCTTCTCGATCGTCGCGCTCGTGCTCGTCGCCGGCTGGATCTCTTACGAGCGCTCGCGCCCGTCCGCGCGGATGATCGCGGTGGTCGCGACGCTCGCCGCGGTCGCCGCGCTCGGCCGCGACGCGTTCGTCGCGTTGCCCGACGTCAAGCCGATCACCACGATGACGCTCGTCGTCGGCTACGCGCTCGGCCCGCTCCCCGGCTTCGCGGTCGGCGCGCTGGGGATGCTCACCTCGAACATCGTCCTCGGGCAGGGGCCGTACACGCCCTGGCAGATGGCCGCCTGGGGCCTCGTCGGCCTCGTAGGCGCGGGCGTCGGCGCGCTGACGGGGCGGCGGCTCGGCCGCGTCGGGCTCGCGGTCGCGTGCGCGTTCGCAGCCGCGGGCGCCAAGGAGATCATGAACCTGTACACGTGGACGGTCGGCGCAAGCCACACGCCCGCCGCATTCCTCGCCGACGCCGGAAGCGCGCTCCCCTTTGACGTCACCGACGTCATCTCGAGCGCCGCGTTCGCGCTCGCCTTCGGGCCCGAGCTCGCGCGACTGCTCGCGAGAGCTCGCGCGCGCATGGACGTGCGCTGGGACGCGGCGGGCGCTGAGCCGCTCGCGCGGGGCGGCGGCGGTCCGAAGCCGCTTCGTGTGCCTGGAACGCTCACCGCGCTGTTGCTCACGCTCACCTTCGCACTCGCGCTCGCGGGGCTTGCGTCCACTGCACAGGCCTCGTCGCTGACGCCGGAGGTCTCTTTCCTTCTCTCCGCACAGAACGGCGACGGCGGCTTCGGCGGCTCGCGCGGCCAGTCGAGCAGCGAGCTGTACACGGCGTGGGCCGCAATGGGCCTCGCGGCATCGGGGCGAAACCCCGCGGCGGTGCGCCGTGGCGGGCACTCCGTGCTCGACTCGCTGCGCGCGCAGGCGGGTTCGCTGAGCGGCGTGGGCGACTACGAGCGCACGATTCTCGCGGCGCGTGCGTGCGGGGCGAACGCGTACTCGTTCGGCGGCCGCAACCTCGTGAGCGAAGTCATGCGCGCGAGACGCCGCGACGGGTCGTTCGCGGACCAGGTCAACCTCACCTCGTTTGCGATCTTCGCGCTCGCGTCCGTCGGGCATTCGTCGGCCTATCCGCCTATCCGCCGGGCTGCCGGCTGGATCGAGCGCCAGCAGAACGGCGATGGCGGCTTCTCGTTCGGCGGGCGCTCGAGTGTCAGCGACGTCGACGACACCGCCGCGGCGCTGCAGGCGCTGATCGATGCGCGCGCGCGCGACCAGCGCGCGCGGGGCGCCGCATGGAGGTACCTGCGCGGCGCGCAGAACCCCGACGGCGGCTATCCGCAGGAGCCCGGCGGGGAATCGAACGCACAGTCGACCGCGTGGGCGATCCAGGGGCTGCTGGCCGGCGGGGTCGACCCGGCTTCCCTGCGCCGTCACGGCAGCCGCTCGCCGATCGGCTACCTCGAAAGCCTCGTCACGAGCTCGGGGAGCGTGCGCTACTCGCGTACGAGCGGCCAGACGCCCGTGTGGGTGACCGCGCAGGCGCTGATCGCGCTCGCGCGGAGGACGTTCCCGCTGGGCTGACACTCGTTCAGACGCGCTTAAAGCCGCCTCATAACCTGTTGGTGATGTCCGAAGCGACGTTTTCGGCACGCGCGGTCTGGCCGCCGCAGCCGCGCCGCGCATCCGCCAGCCCTCGCACCGCCGTGTGGCTCGCGGGCCTTTGCGTCGCAGCGCTCGCGCTCACGTGGGTGCTCGCCGAGCTCGTCCCCGCCGCACGAGCGCGCGATGCATCGTTGCTCGTGCACTTCACGCAGCTCGGCGGAACCGGCCTGCACGAAGCCGCGAGGGTCATCCTGCACCTGCTCGACCCGCTGCTCTTCACGATCTGGGCACTCGCGCTCGTCGCGATTGCGGTTGCGCGCGGCCGCCCGCGCATCGCGCTAGCGGCCGCGGTCGTGCTCGCCGGCGCGCCGATCGCCGCCGACCGGCTCAAGCCGCTGCTCGCGTACCACCACGTACACATCGCGCACGTCTTCAACGCCTATGCATCGTGGCCGAGCGGTCACGCGACGGCCGCGGGCGTGCTCGCGCTCTGCGCCGTGCTCGTCGCGCCACCGCGGCTGCGAGTTGCCGTAGCCCTCGCGGGTGCCGCGTTCGTCCTGCTTTCCGGCGCCGCGCTCCTGATCGACGCATGGCATATGCCGAGCGACGTTCTCGGCGGCTATCTGTTCGCGGCGCTGTGGATGGCGCTCGCGGTTGCGGCGTTGCGAGCCGCGGAGCGGCGCTCGGCTTCAGCGCGTCCTGAAGCCGCGCTTCGGTCGTAACGCGCGCGCGCGGCACCTTCGTTCGGGATGCACGCCGACGCCAGCGCGTGCCGAAACACGCATTTCGTCGTAACACGCGCACGCGCGGCACCCCGATTTGGAGTGACGAAGACCGCGGCGGGGCTACTCGTCCGCCGACTCAGGTGACGCCTGCGCGCCGTGTGCGCCCGGGTCCCACAGCGGCTCCGAGCCGCGCGAGTCGCCCGCGCCGACGTTCGCGGCGCGGCTGAGGACGAAGAGGAAGTCGGAAAGGCGATTGAGGTAGCGGACGACCTCGGCGATGCCGTCCTCGTCGATGGCGATCGCGCGACGCTCGGCACGCCGGCAGACGGTGCGGCACACGTGCAGCTGGGCGGCGGCGGGGGTGCCGCCGGGTATGACGAAGGACCGCAGGGGTTCGAGCTCGGCGTTGACCTCGTCGAGCGCGTTCTCGAGCCACTCGGCGTAGCTGGGGTCCACGCGCAGCCGCGCGCGAGCGCCGGTGCGCTCGCTGGGGGACCCGCCCGCGGCGGCGCCCTCCGAGCCGTCAGCGGCCACCGGCACGGAGAGGTCGGCGCCGACGTCGAGAAGGTCGTTCTGCACGCGCGAGAGCCAGGTTGCGAACCGACCGGGCATGCCGGGCGCGAGCAGGGCGACGCCGATCGCGGCATTGAGCTCGTCGACCGTTCCGTAGGCCTCGACACGGGGGTGGAGCTTGGATACGCGGCTCATGTCGCCCAGGTGCGTCTCGCCGCCGTCGCCGAGCTTGGTGTAGATGCGTGTGAGGTTGACGGTCACGCTCAGTGCGAGTCTCGCACACGCGCGGCGGGCGGATCGGGTACGTTGCCGGGCCAATGCGGATAGGCGTGCCGAAGGAGAGCGCGGCCGGCGAGCATCGCGTTGCGCTCGTGCCCGAGGTGGTGAGCAAGCTCAAGGCGAAGGGCCTCGACGTGCTGGTGCAGCGGGGTGCAGGGGCCGATGCGCTCCTGCCAGACGAGGCGTTCTCGGAAGCTGGAGCGGACCTGACGGACGATGCGCGCGAGGTGTGGGCGAGCGATGCGGTGGTGACGATCACGCCACCAGGGCCCGAGCAGATCGTGGCGCTGGGCAGCTCGTCGATCGTGA
>DATBCA010000403.1:0-7754 GCA_036270715.1 Solirubrobacteraceae bacterium | reverse complement strand
CGGTGCTAGCGGAGGAGGGCGCGGACCCCGACGCGGTCGAGGTGCGCGAGATCGTGACCGATGGCGACGTGGCCGCCGAGAGCTTCATCGGGTCGCCAACGATCCGAATCGACGGCGTCGACGTGCAGCCCGAGTCGAACGAGCCCGTCGGCCTCAGCTGCCGCGTCTACAGCCGCCGCGACGGGCGCTTCTCGCCGACGCCGGACCCGGAGGATCTTCGCGACGCGGTGCGCCGGGCGAGCGCGAGCGCGAGCGCGAGCCACGGCGCGGGCGCTCGCCCGACCTCGAGCGCGAGCGCGATCGCCGCGCCGGCCAACGGCGAGCGCGCGGCGGCGGCGGCCCGAGGTGGCAGCCGATGACTGCCGTCGGCGAACGCGCGCCGGAGTTCGCGCTGCCGGACACGGCAGGCGCGACGCACGAGCTCGGCGACGCCGGCGCGACGGTTGTGGTCTTCACGTGCAACCACTGCCCGTACGCGCTTGCGTGGCACGAGCGGTTGATAGACGTCGCGCGCGACTTCGCGCCGCGTGGCGCTCGAATGCTCGCGATCAACCCCAACGACGCCGAGCGCTATCCGCGGGACGCCCCGGAGCAGATGCGCGCGCGCGTCGAGCGGGGCGAGTTCGGGGACGTGCCGTACCTGCGCGACGAGACGCAGGACGTCGCGCGCGCGTACGACGCGAAGACGACTCCCGACGTGTTCGTGATCGACGCGAGTGGCGCCGTGCGCTACCGCGGCGCGCCGGATGCCGATTACGACGATCCGGCGCAGAACGCGCAGTGGCTGCGCGAGGCGCTCGACGCGATTCTCGAGGGTGGCTCGCCCGAGCGAGCGGAAACTGAGCCGATCGGCTGCTCGATCAAGTGGAAGCTGTAGGCGGCCGCGGGCTGACCGAGTCGCGCTCGATCTCGGCGATGCTGGTGTAGCCGCTGAGCGCGAGCGTGAGGTCGAGCTCGGCGAGCAGGCAGCGAAGCACGTGTTCCACGCCGGCCTGGCCCTCGACGGCGAGGCCCCAGACGAACGGGCGCCCGAGGCAGACGGCGTCGGCGCCGAGCGCCAGCGCGACGAACACGTCGGCGCCGGTCCTGATGCCGCTGTCGAAGAGCACGACGAGCTCGTCACCGACGGCATCGCGGACGCCGGGAAGCGCATCGAGCGCGGCGATCGAGTTGTCGACCTGACGCCCTCCGTGGTTCGAGACGAGCAGCGCATCTGCGCCGGCCTCGCGGGCGCGGCGCGCGTCGTCGGGATGGAGGATGCCCTTGAGCACGATCGGCAGGTCGGTCTGCGAGCGCAGCCACGCGAGGTCATCCCAGGTCACGGTGGGGTTGGCGAATTGGTAGGCCCAATGACGGATCGCGGCGGGGAGGTCCTCCTCGGGCGGCACGGGAAGCGCGGCGCGGAATACGGGATCGGAGAGGTAGTTCGCGATCCCCTCGCCGGCGAGGAACGGGAGGTACGCGTTCGCGAGGTCGCGCGGGCGCCATCCCAGCAGCCAGGTGTCGAGCGTGACGACCACTGCTTCGTAGCCGGCGGCGCCGGCACGATTGACGAAGCTCGCCGCGAGCTCGCGGTCTCGCGGCCAGTAGAGCTGGTACCAGCGCGCGGAAGACCCCATCGCAGCGGCGACGTCCTCGATCGAATGCGAGGAAGCGGTGCTGAGGATGAAGGGGACGCCGAGCTCGGCGGCGGCGCGCGCGGCCGCGAGCTCGCCCTCGCGGTGGACGATCGACTGCACACCTACCGGCGCGAGCAGGACGGGGGCGAGCATCTCGGTTCCGAGCACGGTGGTCGCGGTCGTGCGAACGGACACGTCCCGGAGCATCCTCGGGACGATCTGCCAGCGCTCGAACGCGCGCACGTTCGCCGCGAGCGTGCGCTCACCGCCCGCGCCGCCGGCGACATAGCCGTAGGCCTGAGGCGCGAGCACGGCCCGCGCGCGCTCGCGCAGCTCCTCTGCCGCGATCGGCACCGCGGGAACCTCGCCGCGGATGCCGCGCTCGTAGATGTCGAACTGAAAGTCCGCGAGCTGGCGTGCGTGGACGTCGACCGGGGAATCGCGCTCGGCCATGTCACTCATACCCTACGCCGCGCGCACACCCGCGCGCGCACGCGCGCACGCTGCGCACCCGTTCGGAGTTACGACCCACCGAGGTTCGGAGTCACGCGCCACCGAGTCACGACGCGCCACCTCGCGCGCGCACACGCGCGCACGCGCGGCACATCCATCCGGAGCCACAACCCCCCGCCCCGAACGCCCGCGCCCGCGCCCGCGCGCGCACCGCAACGCCTACCGCTGAGCGACGCGCAGGACGAGCTTGCCGGTGTTGTGGCCGGCAAAGAGGCGGCTGAGGGTCTCGGGGAAATCGCCGACGCCGCCGTCGACGACTTCCTCGCGTGAGACGAGGCGCCCTTCGCTGAACCAGCCGGCGAGCTCGGCGACGGCCTCGTGGTAGCGGTCGGCGTAGTCGAAGACGACGAAGCCGGTCATGGAGGCGCGGAAGACGAGCAGGGCCATGTAGTTGGAGGGCCCGTGCATACGCTCCGTGGCGTTGTACTGCGAGATGGCGCCGCAGATGGCGATGCGGGCACCGCGGGCGAGGCAGGTGAGGACGTCGTCGAGGATCTGGCCGCCGACGTTGTCGAAGTAGACGTCGACGCGCTCTGGGACGCGCTCGCGCAGGGCGGCGCGGACGTCCTCGTTCTTGTAGTCGATGGCGGCGTCGAAGCCGAGCTCATCGACGATCCAGCGGCACTTGTCGGGGCCGCCGGCGATGCCGACGGCGCGGGCGCCCTTGATCTTGGCGATCTGGCCGACGACGCTGCCGACGGCGCCGGCGGCGCCGGAGACGACGACGGTCTCGCCGGCCTGAAGCTTGCCGACGTCGAGCAGGCCGAAATAGGCGGTGAGGGCGGGCATGCCGAGGGTGCCGAGGTAGGTCTCGAGCGGCGCGAAGGAGGGATCGATCTTGACGACGCCGCGGCCGTCGGAGAGCGCGTGCTCCTGGACGCCGAAGATGCCGTTGACGTAGTCGCCGACGGCGAAGCCCGGGTGGCGGGAGGCGGTGACGCGCGCGATGGCGCCGGCGCGCATGACTTCGCCGAGTTCGACGGGAGCGATGTAGGAGGCGCCGGCGTTCATCCAGCCGCGCATGGCGGGGTCGAGCGATATGTGCGAGACGGCGGCGACGAACTCGCCGTCGGCGGGCGTGGCGACGGGCTCCTGGGTGAACTCGAAGTCCGAGCGCTTGATGTGGCCGCTCGGGCGGGCGGCGAGCCGCACCTGGTTGTTCATGGTGGACGCGTCCGCGGCGGCGCTCGCGGCCGCTGCGTCGGCGGTGGTTGGGCTATCGGCTGCCATCTCTGCTCCTCGGCTCGTGCTGCGTGCGTGTTCTAGATCGCGCGTTCTCGCCCGCGCCAGTAAGGCTCGCGTAGGCGGCGCTTGAAGATCTTGCCGGAGTCCTCGCGCGGGAGCTCGCGGGTGAGCTCGACAACGCGCGGAGTCTTGTAGGCGGCGAGGTTGGCGCGCACGTGGCCGCGCACCTGCTCGGGGGTGAGCGGGTGGCCGTCTAGCGGTTCGACGTAGGCGGCGAGCGCCTCGCCGAACTCGTGGTCGGGAATGCCGAAGACGGCGCAGTCGCGAACGCCGCCCAGCGACATGAGGCAGGCCTCGATCTCGGCGGGATAGATGTTGACGCCGCCGGAGATGACCATGTCGCTGCGGCGATCGTTGAGGTACAGGTAGCCGTCGGCGTCGAGGTAGCCGACGTCGCCGCAGCTGACGAGCCCATGGCGCTCGACGGCGCGGCGCTTCTGGGGATCGTTCGCGTAGGTGAAGTTGGGCCAGACGTCGAGCCACATGAAGACCTCGCCGGACTCACCGGCCGGAAGCTCGGTGCCCTCGGCATCGAGGATCTTTACGGCGGCGTTCCCGATGGGGCGCCCGACGGTGCCGGGGTGCGCGAGCCACTCCTCGCTGGTGCAGAAGACGACGGGTCCGGTCTCGGTGCCGCCGTAGTACTCGTCGATGATGGGCCCGAGCCAGTCGATCATCGCGCGCTTGACGTCGGGTGGGCAGGGGGCGGCGGCGTGGACGACGCGGCGAAGCGATGAGAGGTCGTAGCGCGAGCGGACGTCCTCGGGCAGGGCGAGCATGCGCACGAACATGGTGGGGACGGTCTGCACGACGCTGACGCGGTGCTCGGAGACGAGCCGCAGGAACTCCTCGGCGTCGTAGCGCGGCATGATGGTCATGTCCATGCCGCGAACGGCGGCGGAGAGCGCGTAAACGTTGGGCGCGGCGTGGTACATGGGCGCGGGGATGATCGTGCGCTCGCCCTCGGCGAGGCCGAAGAGCTCGCCGACGAGCTCCTGCACGGCGGCGCGCTGCTCGTCGCTGGCCTGCTCGCGCACGACGCCCTTGGGCCGGCCGGTGGTGCCGGAGGTGTAGATGATGCTCGAGGGAGCGCCCTCGGGCGGCTGCGCGAGCGGCGGGTTCTCCTCGATCACGCGCTCGTAGCGCAGCGCGCGCACGGGCAAGGCTGACGCGCCGGCCGCGCCGGGGCCGTCGGCGACGGCGATGATCGCGACATCGTCGGGGACGCTGTCGGCGATGGCGGGCCAGAGGTCGGCGTGCAGGACGAGCGCCTTGGCGCGACTGTCGGTGAGGACGTGGGCGATCTCATCGCCGCGCCAGTGCCAGTTGATGGGGACCGCGCTCGCGCCGAGCGGGACGGTGGCGATGGAGGACTCGAGGAACTCGAGCGAGTTGCGCAGCAGCAAAGCGATGCGATCGCCGGCGCCGACGCCGAGCTCGGCGAGACCGGCGGCGAGTCGCAGGGAGCGTGCGAACAGCTCGGGATAGGTGCGCGAGGTCTCCCCGCAGCGCACGCCGATCTCCTCCACGGCGGACATCAGGCGCAGATGCTAACCCCTGCGCGATACTGCGCGAATGAGCGCGGGCGCCGGGGAGCGGTGGGTGGTCGACTTCTCGGAAGGCTCGCGCGAGCAGCGCGACCTGCTCGGCGGCAAGGGCGCGAACGTCGCGGAGATGACGCGCGTGCTGGGCCCCGAGATGGTCCCGGCGGGCTTCACGGTGACGACGGAGGCGTGCGCGCAGTTCCTGCGCGGCGGCGGTTCGTTCCCGGACGGCCTCGAGGACGAGATCGAGAAGGCGCTGACGCGCCTGGAGGGTCGCGCGTCCGCGCGCCTCGGCGATGCCGCGAATCCGCTGCTGGTATCCGTGCGCTCGGGCGCGCGCGAGTCGATGCCGGGAATGCTCGACACGGTGCTGAACCTCGGCCTGAACGACGCGACGGTCGCGGGGCTCGCGCGCGCGTCGGGCGACGAGCGCTTCGCGTGGGACTCGTACAGGCGCTTTGCGCAGATGTACGGCAACGTCGTGCGCGGCATCCCGAGCGAGCGCTTCGAGGAGGCGATCGCGCGGATCAAGCAGGAGCGCGGCGTGGAGCTGGACACGGAGCTCGACGCGGACGACCTGCGCAGGCTGACGGCGGAGTTCCGCTCGCTGTACGACCTGCCGTCGGATCCCCGCGAGCAGCTCGACGAGGCGATCGGCGCGGTGTTCGAGTCCTGGAACGGCGAGCGCGCGGTGACGTACAGGCGCATCAACGGGATCCCGGACGAGTGGGGCACGGCGGTGAACGTCCAGCAGATGGTGTTCGGGAACATGGGCGGGCGCAGCTGCAGCGGCGTGGCGTTCTCGCGCGACGAGCTGACGGGCGCGCCCGAGCCGTCGGGCGACTTCCTCGTGAACGCGCAAGGCGAGGACGTGGTCTCGGGCGCGCGCACGCCGCTCGACCTGGGCGAGCTGCGCGAGTGGGACGAGCGCGTGTACGCGCAGCTGATGGAGATCCTGAAGACGCTCGAGCGCCACTACGGCGACATGCAGGACACGGAGTTCACGGTCCAGGAGGGGCGCCTGTACATGCTGCAGACTCGCGACGCGAAGCGGCCGGCGCAGGCGGCGGTGCGCTTCGCGGTCGACGCGGTCGCGGAGGGCCTGCTCGATCGCGAGCGCGCGCTGGCGACGATCGACGCGGCCTCACTGGATGCGCTGCTTCATCCGACGTTCGACCCGGGGACGTCATACGAGGTGGTCGCGAAAGGCGTGGCGGCGTCGCCGGGCGCGGCAAAGGGGGAGATCGTGCTGAGCGCGCGCGAGGCGGTGGCGGCGGCGGAGGCGGGACGCGACGTGATCCTCGTGCGTTCGTTCACGGAGGCGGACGACGTCGCGGGGTTCGATGCGGCGCGCGGGATCCTGACGAGCGAGGGCGGCAAGGCGAGCCACGCGGCTCTGGTGGCGCGCGGGATGGGACGCCCGGCGGTGACGGGCGCGAGCGCGGTGCAGATCGACCCCGCTGAAGGGATCGTGCGCATCAACGGGCGCGTGCTGCGCGCGGGCGAGCGGATCGCGATCGACGGCAGCAACGGGCGGATCACGCTCGAGGACGTGCCGCTGGTCGAGCCGCAGGTGTCCGAGCACTTCCAGACGGTGCTCGCGTGGTGCGACGAGCTGCGCACGCTGGGCGTGCGCGCCAACGCGGACACGCCGGAGGACGCGCGCAAGGCGATCGAGCTGGGCGCGGAGGGCATCGGCCTGTGCCGCACCGAGCACATGTTCCTGGGTGAGCGCCAGCCGCTGATGGCGGCGGTGATCATGGCGCGGGACGCGCGGTCGCGCGAGCAGGCGATCGAGCGGCTGCGCCCGCTGCAGGAGTCTGACTTCGGGCAGATCCTCGAAGCGGTGAACGGCCTGCCGGTGACGGTGCGCCTGCTCGACCCGCCGCTGCACGAGTTCCTCCCCCACCCTTCCGAGCTGCCCGAGGGATCGCCGGAGCGCCGACGAGTGGAGCAGCTGCAGGAGTCGAACCCGATGCTGGGAACGCGCGGCGTTCGCCTCGGGATCCTGCTCCCGGACCTGTACCGCATGCAGGTACGGGCGCTGTTCGCGGCGGCGTCACGCGTGCGGGGGTCGCGGATCGAGGTGATGGTGCCGCTGGTGGCGTACGAGCGCGAGCTCGAGCTGATGCGCGAGCTGATCGAGGGAGTGGCGCAGGAGCACGCGCACTCGGACTACCTGATCGGGACGATGATCGAGCTTCCACGCGCGTGCCTCGTCGCGGGCGAAATCGCGGGCGACGCGGACTTCTTCTCATTCGGCACGAACGACCTCACGCAGACCGCGCTGGGATTCAGCCGCGACGACATCGAGGGGAGGGTGCTGGCGCGCTATATCGACGTGAGGATCCTCGACCGCTCGCCGTTCGAGACGCTCGACACGCCGGGTGTGGGCGAGCTCCTGCGCATGGGCGCGTGGCTCGGCCGGGAGCGCAAGCCGGAGCTGAAGCTGGGCGTGTGCGGCGAGCACGGCGGGGACCCCGACTCGATCGCGTTCTTCAACGCGTCGGGCATCGATTACGTCTCCTGCTCGCCCTACCGCGTACCGATCGCGCGCGTCGCAGCGGCTCAGGCGGCGATTCGTGCGTCGGCCGGCGCGAGCCTCCCGGCCTGACCGACCCTGCTCGCGGGGCGCTGGTCCTCGACCCGTGGACGCTTGCGCACTTACCCACCCTCCGCACGGCGATCCGTTGCCGTCAGCCGGCCGCGGCTGCGAATTCGCGCGGGCCGTTTAGGATCGGGCCAGCCGGGCGCGCATTGGACGTCTCGGCGCCACGACCCCGAGCGTAGCTTCGCTTCGGTAGGCGTACACACGACGAAAGGATCACCGACA
>DATBCA010000402.1:0-2959 GCA_036270715.1 Solirubrobacteraceae bacterium | reverse complement strand
CGCGAGCGGGCGCTCGCAGAGCTCGCTATTTGGGCGAGCTGTGCGCCCGCGAGGAGGTACGAAACACGTCGTCCCAGTACGGCGCCGAGATGCCGAAGCCGCGCGTCTCGTCCTGGAAGTGGTGGCGCATGTGGCGCTCGCGCAGCACTCTGCCCAGTCGCCCGCGTGGGCGGAAGTGGTGCAGGTAGTAGTGCGTCATGTCGTAGATGAGATAGCCGCCGAAGAAGCCCGCCGCGAGCGCCGGCGCGTACCGGTGGCCGAAGATCGCGTACAGCACGCCGAACACCAGCGCGCCGAGCGGCACGCTCACCGCCGGCGGCATCACGAGGCGCAGCGGGTCGTTCGGGTGGTCGTGGTGCACGCCGTGGATGATCCAGTGCAGGCGCGCGCCGACGCCCTGCTGCGGTTCGAAGTGGAACACGAGCCGGTGCAGCCAGTACTCGAACAGCGTCCACAGCGCGTATCCGCCGAGGATCAGCGCGAGCTCGACGCCGATCGAGACCGAGTCGAGACCCCACACGACGAGCGCGACGATCGCCGGCACGAAGATCATGATCGGAACCGCGGGGTGCACGCGCGAGAGCGCGTCGAGCACGCGCGACTCGAACATCGGAGGCGAGGCCCGGAGGACGTCCGTCCGCGTCGTCTCGTCGGTCATGTCTTCAGCCCACGCCATCGTCGCGACGATGTTAATACGCGCGGCCAAGCGTTGGCGCTTGCGTTGACGCGCTTGCGTGCTCCGGCGTCGAGCCGGACGCTCGCCGGCGAACGCTTCGGCGCGCTGCGCGGCGGTCGAATCCCGGCCGTCGACCGAGCAGAGCAGGTGAGCTACTCGGCGGGCTCGGCGGGTGCCGCGGCGGGCTCGGCGGGTGCCGCGGCGGGGTCGGCGGAAGCCGCGGCAGGGTCGGGAGCGGGGGCGTCGGTCGGCGCCTCCGCGGCCGGGGGCGCCGGCGCGGCCGGTCGCTCGCTCGCCGACGCGGCTCCAGTCGCGGGCGCGGACGCGCTCGCGCGCATGTCCGGCGGCGCGGGGACGCCGGACTTGAGCTTGATGATCCGGTGGCGGATCGCCTCGTCGGCGAGCCGCAGCGAGCGGTCCAGCTGGCGCAGGAGCTCGGGCGAGGACGCGTGGAACTGCATCATGTGGTATTCGGCGACGGTCTTGCGTTTGATCGGGTACGCGAGCGTGCGCGTGCCCCACTCGTCGTGGCGCAGCAGCTCGCCCTGCGCCTCGATCGCCGCGCGCGCGTCGGCCACGATCTTCGCGCGCGCGTTGTCCTCCGCCTCCGTGTCAAGCAGGAGCACGAGGTCGTATGTCGGCGCGGCTACGGTCATCTCGGGTACGAAGCGGTCACCTTAGCGCGTACCTTCGCGCTACTGCGTCCGGCCCTTCGCGCGGATGTCCGCGAGCTGCTCGTCGATCCAGTCGCCGGGGTCGCGCGATGTGACTATCTGGAAGAGGCCGTTCGCGCGGCGCTTTCGCTCTGCGGGCGTCATCGCGAGCGCCGCGAAGATCGAGTCGGCCAGCTCCTGGATATCGAACGGGTTGACCGACAACGCGTACTCCCCGAGCTCCTCATGCGCGCCCGTGTTCTCAGAGAGAATCGAGACGCCCTCGCGCTCGTTGACGATCGGGCCCTCCTTCGCGACCAGGTTCATGCCGTCGAACATCGCGTTCACGAGCAGCACGTCGTAGTGCTTGTACGCGGCGATCGCCTCCTCGAGGTCATCGCGCAGCTTGAGCTGGATCGGCATCCAGTCGGGCGTCCCGTGGCGATGGTTGACCACCGCCACGAGCGCCTCGATGCGCTCGAGGTACTCCGCGTACTGCGGCACGTCCGTCCGCGAGGGCATCAGCTGGGCGACGAACGTCACCCGCTCGGAGAACTCTGGGTGCTGCTCGAGGAACAGGTCGAACGCCGAGAACCCGCGCAGGACGTTCTTGCTGAGGTCCGCGCGGTCGACGCGCAGGATCAGGTGGTCGCGCCGGCGTTGCAGGAGCTCCTTCTCGAAGCGCTCCACGCGCGCGCTTTTGGCGAGCACGCGTGTGGCCTCGTGGTCGATCGGCAGCGGGTATGCGCGGACCCACACCTCGCGCGCGCCGCAATGCACGATCCCACGCTGGAAGTCGACCTCGAGGTCCATCAGGTCGCGGCAGCACTGCAGGAAGTTCTGCCGGTAGGAGCGCGTGTGAAAGCCGATGATGTCGTTCGCGAGCAGGCCCCTGAAGATCTCCTCGCGGATCCGCGTCGGGAGCACGCGCCAGGCATCCGACTGCGTCCACGGGATGTGCACGAAGTGGTGCAGGAACGCGTCCGGCCGCGCGCGGCGCACGAGGTCCGGAAGCGTGTACAGGTGGTAGTCGTGGATCATCACCACCGGTTCCGCCGCGTCCTGGAGTTCCTCCACGACCGCGACCGCGAGGTCCTCGTTGACGGCGTTGTAGCCGAACTCGAACGCCTCGATCTCCTCGCGGCGGATGTCGGGCGCGTTGGAAAGATCCCACAGGTAGTGCTGGATGAACCACAGCATCGGGTTCGCGACCACGTTGTAGAAGCGGTCGTACGCGTCGGGATCGGAGACGACCAGACGCACGTGGAACTCGCCGCCCGCCGGAGTGCGCACGGGGAACGCCTTCCCGCCGTGCTCGCGCGAGACCGCCGCGTCCTCATCCGTCATCGCCGAGGCGATCCACAGCGCCGCGCGGTGCGATGCGAGCCCCATCAGCGCCGTCACCACGCCGCCCGAGCCGCGCGAGATCTCGCCGCCGGGACCGAACGTCACCGGGCCGCGGTTGCTCACGAGCACGAGTGGGACCTCCGGTGTCGAGGGGTCCTTGCTCGCCGCCGTCATCTCCCACTCACGCGAGCTCGTGGAAGATCTTCAGGTAGTCGCGCAGGTAGCGCGGCATGAGGAAGTGCGTGCGCACGTGCTCCTTCCCGCGACGGCCGAGGAACTTGCC
>DATBCA010000401.1:0-5559 GCA_036270715.1 Solirubrobacteraceae bacterium | reverse complement strand
CGATCCCGCCTCGCGCAGGTTGCGCGCCGCCGCGAGCGCCTTGCGCGCGGCCTGCGGGTGCACCCCGTCGAGGCCGTCGATCAGCACGAGCGCGTCGGAGCCGCGCGCCGCGACGCGCTTGGCTTCCTCGATCGCGCGCTCCAGCGCCTGGCTCTGCGCGTCCGCCGATGCCGCGAACGTGAGCGCGACCGCGGGCGCGAGCGGGCCCTCCTGCCACCACGACACCTCCTCCGGGCGCGTGCCCAGCAGCATCAGCGTCACCTGAAGCTCGTCCTTGGCGCTCACCGCGTCGAGCACGCGCCGCAGCGTCTGCGTCTTGCCCGCGTGTGCCGGCCCGACGAGCACCGCGCGCGACCCCCGCCCGAGCGGCGTCAGCCATTCGATCGCCTCGAGCGTCGCGTCCTTCGCCTCGAACGTGATCCGCTCGCTCGGATACGCGACCGGCAGGTCGTCGTAGCGCGCGGCCTCCGAGACGCGGTCGGCGGGCTCGCCGTTGATCTCCTCGACACGCACCAGCGACGGGTAGCGCTCCGAGCGCCGCGGCGCGCGCACCGGCCCGCTCACGCGGTCACCGCTCACGAGCTCGCAGCGGCGCACCTGCGCCGCGGAGATGTAGACGTCGTCGTCGGAGGGCTCGTCGCCCGCCGGGCGCAGGAACGCCGAGCCGTTGTCGAGCAGCTCGACCGTGCCCTCCACGACGGTTCCCGCCGCGGGCGCCGCGGTCGCCGCGCGCGCCGCTGCGGCGGCTTCCCTCGCCCGCCGCTCCGCGCGCCGGGGAGCGCCGTGCGCGTGTGCGCCGGCGCGTGCGCGTCGCGGAGGAGCCCTCGCGCCCCTCGCCGCCCGCGCCGTCGTCCGCGTCGCGACCGCCGTCGTCGTCCTCGTCGCGACCGCTGTCGTCAGCCTCGTCGCGCTGGCCGGCCTTCGATCGGCGGCCGCCGGACGGCGGCTCGCCGAGGATCGTGTCGATGAGATCCGCCTTGCGCAGGCGGCGGAAGCCGTCCAGGCCGAGCTGATCGGCGATCGCGTGCAGGTCGGCGAGGGGGCTCGCCTCAAGGTCCGCGCGCTCGAGTACTGCCATGACTGTCTCCTTCTGTGTTATCGGTTTGGGCGGTGTGCCTCCCGCCGCGTTGGCCAGCGCCGGGCACCCTTTGCAGTTTGAAAGCCTAGCGTCCGGCCGGCCGATCAAAGATCGGCCGGCGCTCGCGCGAGCGCTCGTGGCGCAATTCATCGGCCAGCGCCAGATCCCTGCTCGGCTCCCGATCGCCACGAAGCGCCGCGCGCACCGCGAGGAAGTCGGCCGCCGCGGCGACGTCGTGCACGCGGAACACGCTCGCGCCCTTCTCGACGCCGTGCGCGAGCGCCGCCAGCGTCCCCGCCCCGCGTGCCCGCGGGGCGCGGTGCGTGAGCGCGCCGACGAAGTCCTTGCGCGAGATCGCCATCAGAAGCGGTCGGCCGAGCTCGTGCAGTCGATCCACGTGCGCGAGCAGCTCGATCGTCTGCGCGGGCGTCTTCGCGAAGTCCGGGCCGGGGTCGAGCAGGATCTGCTCACGATCCACCCCCACCGCGAGCGCGAGCGCGATCCGCTCGCGCAGGAACGCGAGCACGTCCTCGACGACGTCGTCGTACAGGTCCGGGTCCTGGAGGCGTTGCCCGGGCGCCGCGCGCGTGTGCATCAGCACCAGCGCCGCGCCCGTCTGCGCGCATACCCGCGCGAGCTCCGTGTCGCGCAGGCCGCTCACGTCGTTGACGATCCGCGCCCCCGCCGCGATCGCCGCGCGCGCGACCTGCGGCTTGTACGTGTCCACCGACACGAGCGCGCCGAGCCCGCCCGCGACGCGCTCCACCAGCGGCACCACGCGCTCGATCTCCTCGTCGACCGGCAGCGGCTCGGCGTCCGTTCGCGCCGACTCGCCGCCGACGTCGACAATGTCCGCCCCCGCCGCCAGCAGGCGCTTGGCGAGCGCCACGCGCGAGCGCAGCGACGGGTTGCGGCCCGCGTCGCTGAACGAGTCCGGCGAGGCGTTCACGATCCCCATCAGCCACGGACGCTCACCAAGGTCGAGTACGCGGTCGCCCGCGCGCAGGCGTCTAGACGCGCGCGTCAAGGCACGTTGTCGCGCGTGGGCGGCGTCACGTCGCCCTCAACCCCTCCGCGCGTCCCTCGAGCGCGAAGCGCTCCCTCTCCATCTTCGTGCGCTCCGCGTCCCAGCCCAGCTCGCGCCCCAGCACCTCGGCCACGCGCTGCGCCGGCTCGCTGCCCCCCGGCGCGTCGGAGAGCAGGCTGTTCGCCGCCAGCAGCCCGAGCCGCGTCCTGCGCAGGAGCACGTCGCCGACGCTGCGCGCCTGCTCGCGCCGCGCCGCCAGCGTCACCTCCGCGAGCAGGTCGGGCATGCCCGGCACGATCGCCTGCGCGAGCTCGCCGCGCTCGCTCGCGATCGCCAGCACGTCGTGGGCCGCGTGCCCGTACCGCCCTGCGAGCGCGGGCAGCGACTCCTCGGGCACGCCCTCCACGCGCGGCAGCTCGTCGGCCGTGATCGCCTGTCCGAGCGGCACCTCGTGCGTGCGGCACGGCGCTTCGCGCGCTTCGCGCTCGACCAGGCGGTCGACCGTCATCTTCGCCATCCGCCGCCACGTCGTCAGCTTCCCCCCCGTGATCGTGATCAGGCCCGAGGACGTCTCGTACAGCTCCGCCTTGCGCGAGATGTCGACCGACTTCTTCGGGTCGCCCGTCGAGATCAGCGGGCGCACGCCCGCGAACGCTCCCGTGAGGTCCGTCGTCGACAACGAGGTCGCGAAAAAGGCGTTTATCGCGCTCAGCAGGTACTCGACGTCCGCGTGCGAGGGCTCGATGTGGTCCAGCGGACCCTCGTACTCCACGTCGGTCGTACCCACCAGCGTGCGCCCCAGCCACGGCAGCGCGAAGATCGTGCGCCCCTCGCCCGCCGGCACGATCGCGCCGCCGCGCAGCGGCAGGTCTCTCTGATCGAGCGTCACGTGCGTCCCCCTGCTCGGGCGGATCCGCGGCAGCTCCGCCTCGTCGTGCAGCTCCTGCGGGCGCAGCTCGTCCGCCCACACCCCCGTCGCGTTGACCACGTTCGGCGCGCGCACCTCGAAGCCGTCGCCCGTCTCCGTGTCGATCGCGCTCACGCCCTCCAGGCGCCCGCCGCGCTCGAGCAGGCCCACGACGTTCACGCGGTTCGCCAGCACCGTGCCGAAGCGCTCCGCCTCGCCCAGCACCGTCAGCACGAGGCGCGCGTCGTCTGTCTGGCAGTCGTAGAACAGGTACCCGCTCGTCGGCGCCCGCGACGCCAGCGCCGGCAGCAACTCCACGACCTCCTCGCCGCTGATCACGCGGTGGCGCTCCGGGCTCCACGACGCCTGCTGGCCGCCCTCGGACCGCTCGCCCTCGCGCGGCTGCGCCGCCGCGTCCGCGCCGCCGCGGCGGCCGTTGCCGCGCGCGCGCCGTGAGCGCCGCGAGCGCAGGCGGTCGCGGTCGACCGACATCACGTCGTACAGGTTCAGGCCCACGCCCATCAGGCGATCCGGGCGCGCGCCGTCGAACGCCGGCACCACCAGCGGCAGCGGGCGCACCAGGTGCGGCGCCAGCGCCACCATCAGCTGGCGCTCGAGCAGAGCCTCGCGCACCAGCCCGAGGTCGAAGTGCTGCAGGTAGCGGAGGCCTCCATGCACCAGCTTGCTCGAGCGGCTCGAGGTCCCCGACGCGTAGTCCGCGCGCTCGAGCAGCGCCACGCTGTAGCCGCGTGTGGCCGCGTCCAGCGCAACGCCCGCGCCCGTGATGCCGCCCCCCACGACCACCACGTCGAACTCATCCTCAACCAGCGCCGCAAGCGCCTGATCGCGAGCGATCACGCCCGCCAGTCTCGCAAGTCGCCGCGACCGTCGCGGCTAGAGCTGCGCGAGCTCGGCCGTTATTTCACTCACCGCCGACTTCGCGTCCCCGAACAGCATCGCCGTCTTCGGGTCGTAATACAGCTCGTTTTCGATCCCCGCGAAGCCCGGGTTCATCGAGCGCTTGATCACGATCACCGAGTGGCTGTCCGCGACTTCGAGGATCGGCATCCCGTAGATCGGCGAGGACGGCGTGTTCAACGCCGCGGGGTTCGTCACGTCGTTCGCGCCGATCACCAGCGAGACGTCCGTGCGCGCGAACTCTCCGTTGGCCTGCTCCATCTCCTCGAGCTGGTCGTACGGCACGTCCGCCTCCGCGAGCAGCACGTTCATGTGCCCCGGCATCCGCCCCGCGACCGGGTGGATCGCGTAGTGGACTTCGACGCCCCGTTTTTCGAGCTCCTTCGCCATCTCGCGCACCGCGTGCTGCGCCTGCGCGACCGCCATCCCGTAGCCCGGCACGATCACCACGCGGCTCGCGTACGCGAGCTGGATCGCCGCGTCCGCCGCGCTCGTCGATTTCACCGTCCCCGCGTGCTCGCCCGCGCCTTCCGCTCCCACGACCACGCCCCCGCCTCCGAACCCGCCCGCCACGATCGCCGGGATCGAGCGGTTCATCGCCTGCGCCATCAGGTTCGTCAGGATCGAGCCCGACGCCCCCACGATCATCCCCGCCACGATCAGCGCCGGGTTGTTCAGCGCGATTCCCGTTGCCGCCGCCGACAGGCCCGTGAATGCGTTCAGCATCGAGATCACCACCGGCATGTCCGCTCCGCCGATCGGCAGCACCACCGCGTTGCCCAGCACCGCCGCCGCCACCAGCATGCCGATGAACAGCAGTTCCGAGTGCGTGCCCGCGACCAGAGCTATCGCCGCCGCGAACGCCGCCGCGAACAGCGCCAGGTTGACCGCCTGCTGCGCGCGCCCGAGCGTGATCGGCCGCCCCGGGAGGATTTCCTGGAGCTTTCCAAACGCGATGTTCGAGCCCCAGAACGACACCGACCCGACGATCGCCGCGAACACGCTGAAGATCGCCACGTACGTCGGCGGGGCGCCACCAATGCGCGACCCGTACGTCGAGCCGTAGTGGCGAAACTCGACCCACGAGATCAGCGCCACAGCGCCGCCGCCCACGCCGTTGAACAGCGCCACCATCTGCGGCATCGCCGTCATCTTCACGTTCCGCGCCGCTGGCACGCCCACCGCTGCCCCCACCGCGATGCCCAGCGCGATCAGGCCCCAGTTGCCCTCGCCGCGATCCAGCAGCGTCGCCACCACCGCGATCGCCATCCCGACCGCCGCGATGCGGTTGCCGCGCACCGCCGTCGTCGGCCCCGACAGCCCGCGCAGGCCCTGGATGAACAGCGCGAACGCGACGATGTAGAGAACGTAGATGAAGCTTTCGCTCTGCAGGAAAGTGCTCGCGAGCGGCGCCGTCAGCGTCACGACCCCTCCCCCGGGTTGCCCTCCTCCGCCGCGGCCTCCTCGCCGCGGCTCGCCGGCGGCCGCTTCGGCTTGGACTTGAACATCTCGAGCATGCGGTCCGTCACCAGAAAGCCGCCGACGATGTTGATCGTGCCGAACGCCACCGCGATCACGAGCAGGACCTTGCTCAAGGTGCCGAGGTTCGCCAGGCCGAGCAGCAGCAGT
>DATBCA010000400.1:0-2754 GCA_036270715.1 Solirubrobacteraceae bacterium | reverse complement strand
CACGGCGGGCGCGTCGCCGGTCGGCACGTCGAGCACCACGACGCCAAGCTCGCGGTCGACGCCAAGCACGCGCCCCTCGCGCCGCTCGCCGTCGCGCGCGACCGTCTCGACCGTGTCGTCGCGAAGTCGGTAGGCGAGTGTGAGGACGCGGTCGGGACCGATCACGAAGCCCGAGCCACGTCGCGCTCCGCGCCCGAATGAGACGACGCTGCCGGCTGCGGACAACGCCTCGGAAGGAGTCTGTTGCAACATGCAAGTAACATAGCATCGTGTCCACAGAACGGAGCGAGCTGACGTGGGGGACCGGCGAGCGCGGGCTCGAGCCGAGCGCTCGCGAGCCGGAGCTGAGCGTGCGCCAGCTCGAGGGCCTGGCGGCCGCGTGCGGGCTGGTCGGCGACCGCTGGTCGCTGCCGATCGTCGCGGCGCTGCTGGACGGCCCGCTGCGCTACACCGAGATCCAGGAGCGCGTGCCGGGCCTTGCGCCCAACATCCTCACCACGCGCCTGCGCAAACTCGAGCAGGAGCATCTGCTCGTCGCCACGCAGTACTCGGCGCGTCCGCCCCGATTCGAGTACCGCCTGACGCCGGACGGAGCGGCGCTCGGGGGCGCGATTGCGCTGCTGAGCGCGTGGAGCGCCGCGCGCGCGGACCCGGGAACGGCGCCCAGGCACGACGAGTGCGGCAGCGCGCTCGAGCTGCGCTGGTGGTGCCCGGCGTGCGGATTGCCGGTCTCGCCCGGCGCCGAACAGCCGATACTGGCCTGAGAACGTCGCGTCCCGGCTGGTTCAGGCTTTGGCGCCGCGCGACGCGCCCGCGCGCCGCGCGTGCGAACCGGCCCGGCGCTCAGGTGATGAGTCCCTGGCGCATCGCGGCGCCGACCGCCGCCGCACGGTCGTGCGTGTCGAGCTTCGCGTAAATGTGCTCGAGGTGCGTCTTCACGGTCGACTCGCTCACGTGCAGCCGCTCGGCGACCTGGCTCCTGCTCCCGCCCCTGGCCACCAGCTGCAGGACCTCGAGCTCGCGCGGGGTCAGCGGCGCGGCGCTCAGCTCGGCGCGCCGGCGCGCGAAGAAATGCCCGAGCTCGTGGCCGATGCCGCCCAGCGTGCGCATCAGGCGACCGCTCAGCTCGACCTTGTCGCGCGACGCCAGCGATATCACCGCGAGCACCTCGTCGCCGAACGTCGCGGGTAGCGCGAGCGCGCCCTGCAGGTCGGCTTCGAGCCGCTCGAGCCGTTCGGGGCCGTGCGACATCACCGCGACGCTCGCCGGCCGCGCGGTCTGCCACGCCGCCCCGATCAGACCTGCTTTCAACGGCCGTCGCGACTCGCGCATCCGGCGATCGAGCGCTGGCCTGGCCAGGGCGGGCGCCTGCCACGTGGCGCGCACGATACGCGCGTCGCCGTCCCGAACCCAGAGTGCCCCCACCTCGAAGTCCAGCGGCTCGCCCAGGTCGCGCAACAGCAGCCTGAGCCCCGCCTCGCCCACCGGCCAGTTGGCGAGCAGGTCGGTGACCGCAAAGCGCGCCGCCAGCTCCTGCTCTGCGGCGCGCCGCTCGGTTACGTCCTGCAGGATGCCGTACGTGCGCGCATGCGGACCGCGGGCGCCCGCGACGAGACTCGCCGCGACCCGCACGTGGTGCACGCGCGCATCGGGCATCAGGTAACGGAATCGCACCTGCCCGAGGCGTCCGGTTCGCCGCAGCTCCTCGCGAGCGCGCAGGACGCGCTCGCCGTCGTTCGGGTGCGCCTGGGAGGCGACGTAGTCGAACGACGGGGTGACCGCGCCCGGCTCGAGTCCGAGCAGGCGGAACAGGTTCTCCGACCAGCGCAGCTTGCCCGTGCCGTGCTCGAGCTCCCACGTCCCGATGCCCGCGAGCTCCTCGATCCGTCGCTGAAGCGCGCCGTCCGGGCTGCCGGAGTGCGTGACCTCGGACTCGTCCGCCGCGCTCACCCGCGTGGTCACGCGAGCCGGATCCTCTCGCGTGCGCCAGATCGAGAGGTGAACCGGCAGCTCGCCGCCGTCGGCGCGCACAACCGAGAACTCGCTCGTGCGGTGGTCGGGCCCTGCCGCGTCGCCCGCGGCGTCGCGAAGCATCGCGCGATACGCCGCGCGGAACCGCGGGGCGATGACGAGCTCGTCGAGCGGCGCGCCGGCGCTGTTCGCGGGCGAAAACCCGAATACGCGCTCGAATGCCGCATCCGTCTCGACGACGCGCCCGTCGTCATCCGTCACTACCGCGGCAGCCCACGGCGCGCCGCGAGCAACGCCGTCGTATCCCAGGCCGGCGGCAACTGGCGCTGGCGCGCGAGACGGATTTACTGCCCATGCCCTCTCAGTCACGACGCACGCGGCGGAGGAGCCTCCGCGGCCTGGGTGTTGTCCAGACTTGGAGGCGCCGCTCCCGACGAGTTATACCGCTCCTGTTCGCTTACCCAATCACGCGCGGCGCGAGCGCAAACTTAAGCGCGAAGGCCGAGAATCCGCCATATGGCCGATTCGCTGCAGAGAGAGCGGCAGGGGCTGCAGAGAGAGCCGCAGGCTAGAGAGACCGGCGGAAACAGACCCGAAGGCGGGGACCGCCGCCGGCCGCGCCGGCCCGCGCCTACTCGCCGGGCGCTCTCTAACCGGAGGGCTGGGCCGCGGGGACCGCCCTGGCCAGCGCCACGTGCGCGCGGCTGTCGCTCCTTCGGATCAGCACGATCGACGCGAGGAAGCCGAGGGTCGCGATCACGGCGCCCGCGAGGAACGCCGAGT
>DATBCA010000399.1:0-6704 GCA_036270715.1 Solirubrobacteraceae bacterium | reverse complement strand
GTTGCCGCGCGGCTGTGCTCCGCCGCGGGCGGCGGCGAGGTGCTCGTCAGCGAGGCCGCGCGCGAGGCTGCCGGCTCGCCCGCTCACATCGACTTCGGCGTGCGCCGCCTGCACTGGCTGAAGAACATTCCGGAGCCGGTCGCCGCCGGCTCCGCCGCGCGGCGCGAGTATGCGCTCGCATCCGCACGCACGTCGCTGCGCGCGCTCGCGATGCGCAAGG
The DNA here is from genome assembly GCA_036270715.1 of Solirubrobacteraceae bacterium. Lineage (GTDB taxonomy): Bacteria > Actinomycetota > Thermoleophilia > Solirubrobacterales > Solirubrobacteraceae > Palsa-744. Next base: position 6,484 of record DATBCA010000399.1, on the reverse strand, counting down.
CGCGCCGCGGTCTAGGAACGGTTCGGCTGAGACAATCGGAGGTGACGGGCTGATGCCCAGGCTTACGCGCAAGGAGAAGCAGGCGCATACACGTGAGTGCCTCATGCACTCGGCCGCGAGGGTCTTCGCTCAGCGGGGGCTCGAGCAGGCCTCGATCGACGAGGTCGCCGAGCAGGCCGGCTTCACCAAGGGCGCGTTCTACGCGAACTTCAAGAACAAGGAGGAGCTGTTCCTCGCGATGCTCGACGAGCGCTTCGCCAAGCGCATCGAGGACATCGAACAGGTCGTCGCGAGCGAGGGGAGCGCCGCGCAGAAGGCGCGTCGCGGCGGCGACCAGTTCGCAAGCATGCTCGCCGCGGACCCGGAGTGGTAGCGGCTGTTCTTCGAGTTCAGCGCGTACGCCGCGCGTGACGAGGAGTTTCGCGAGGAGCTCGTCACCCGCTACCGCGCGATGCGCGACAAGATCGCCGTCGCGCTCGAAATGGACGATCACGACGGCGCCGACGAGAAGCGCCACGCGATCCCCGTCGAGGACGTCGCACTGATGCTGTGCATGATGGGCAATGGCTTTTCGCTCGAGAAGCTGCTCGAGCGCGACGGCGTCGCCGACGAGGTCTACGGGAAGATGCTCATGATCTTCTTCACCGGACTCAGCGCCCTCGCGGACGCCCCCGAGGCCGCGGTGGGCACGACCGCGTGAGGCCGCGCGGGCCGACGCGCTGACCGATCTCCGATCGGTCCTAGCGGATCAGCCGGTCGAGCCGCGCCTGAGTGATCGTCTCGCGCAGCGTGCTCAGCGCATCGTGCTTTGGGCTCCAGCGCAGTTCCTTGCGCGCCTTCGCAGTGTCCATGATCACCGGCTCGCGAAACGCGCTCACCCACTGAGCCTGTGCCGGCAGGAAGCTGAGGCGGCCGATCATCTCCGCGACCGCGTCGACGGCCAGCTCCGGTACCGGGATCGAATACCAGCCGAGCTCGTCCGCGAGCTGCGAGACCGTGAGCTCGCCGGGGCCCGCGAGGTTGTAGATCCCGGGCTTGCCCCGGCCGAGCGTCGCCGCGAGGACCGCCGCGGCGACGTCGTCGTGGTGCACGAGCTGGAACGGCACGCCCGGGTCGGGCAGCACAGGCCTGAGGATCGGCACGCCATCGAGGAGATTGAGGACCGGCGTCGGCAGGCGCTCCGAGAGCTGCGTGTAGGGGAGGGTGTCGATGAGCAACGGAGCGTCGCGCCCCGCGACGATGCAAGGGCGAAACACGTACGCGTCGGTCTCGCTGTCCGCGAGCGTCTGCTCGAGCAGCTGCTCGACCTCGGCCTTCTGCGCCGAGTACGGGTGGCTGTCGGTCCCGCGCGCCGGCACGTCCTCGGTCAGCGGCTGGGGATTGTCTCGGTGAAAGCCGTACGCGGCGACCGACGAGGTGTAGACGAGGCGCTTGGCGCCCGCCTCGCGCGTCGCCTCGAACACGTTGCGCGACCCCTCGAGGTTGACCTCGCGGCTTGCCTCGGCGCGCCCCATGATGATGAACGCGAGGTGGATCACGACGTCGGCGCCGCCGACGAGGGCGTCCACGTCGTCGCGATCGAGCACGTCGCCGCGGCGATAGGAGAACTTCATCAAGTCTCGGTCCGCGGGGTCGAACGGCCGCCGCGCCATGCCGAGCACGCGTGCGACCCCCCGTGAGCGATCGAGTGCGCGGACGACCGCGTGCCCGATCTCGCCCGTGGGCCCCGTCACCGCGACCGTGAGGCCCGGCGACGGTTTCCGCTGCGGCGGCATCCGCCCTTTCTAGCGCACGCGCGCTGGTAGGGCTGCCGCGGCGGACCGTCGCGGCGCGCACCAGCGCCGGCGAGGCGCGTCCGGGTGCCTATGCGCCCCCTACGCTGGGGCGAGGAAATGCACGCGTTCGCCGCCTCGACCTCGATCAGCCACAGCCTCGACACGTTCTTCAACGCCGTCGGCAAGTTCCTCTCCGACCTCGCCGCCGTCCACTGGGGGCTGCTGCTACTCGGGCTGCTGTTCTTCGGGCTCAACCTGACGCTGCGCTCGCGCGCGTTCTTCAACTCGCTGCGCGCGGCGTATCCGGGCGCGCGCTTTCAGTGGCGGCGCATCTGGGGCGCGTACTTTGCGGCGGTCGGCTTCAACAACACCGTGCCGGCGCGCGGCGGCGACGTGATCAAGCTGTTCCTCACGCGCTCGTCGATCCCCGGATCGAGCTACCCGACGGTCGCAGCGGCGTTCTTCGTCGAGTCGGTCTTCGACGCGTGCGTCGGCGTGCTCGTGCTCATCTTCGCCTTCACCCAGGGCGTGTTCCCCAAGCCGCCCGACTTCTCGAAACTCAGCTCGTTCGACATCTCCTACCTCGCCGAGCACTTTCGCTTCACGCTGTTTCTCATCACCGCGCTCGCGATCGCCGGGATCGCGATCTTCGCCGTCGTCGCCCGCCACGTGCGCGCGTTCTGGGAGCACGCGCGCCAGGGCGTGACGATCCTCCGCGACCGACGCCGCTACGTCCGCGAGGTCGTCTCGCTGCAGGTGCTCGCGTGGCTCTCGCGCTTCGCGGCCTTCTGGTTCCTGCTCGAAGCCTTCTCTGTCGGCGCGTCGGTGAAAAACGTGCTGCTCGTGTTCGCAGTCAACCAGGTCGCCGGCGCGGTGCCGCTGTCACCGGGCGGCGCGGGCATCCAGCAGGCGTTGCTGGTCAAGGTCTTCAGCTCGAGCGCCCCGACGACGGTCGTCGCCGCCTACTCGGTCGGACAGCAGCTCGCGATCGCGGCGTTCACCGCGATCGTCGGCCTCGGCGCCGTCGTGTTCATCTTCCGCTTCCGCTCGTTCAGGGAAGTCATCCACGCAGGCCGCGCCTCGCGCGAGGCCGACCGCGAAGCGGAGCTTCGAGGGCCTCGCTACGAGGGCGAGCGCGCGACGGTCATTGAAGCCCCGCGCGTGCCTCGCGCACGAGCGTGACCGCTTCGGGGAACACGCGCGCCATCACCGTGCGGATCTGTTCGGCCTGCGCCTCCGCGTTGCCCTGAAGGTTGACGCGCTCGATCGCCGCGACGGTCATGTCGACGGCGAGCTTGATCGCGTTGTCGGCCCACGCGAGCCGCTGCTGGCCCTGCATCTGTTCCGCAAGCTCCGCGAGGCGCCGCTGCAGCTCCTCGGGGTCGCCGAAGATGTCGCCGAGTCCACCGCCCTCCATCGGCGCATCATAGACTGGGCCGCCAATGCCGAGCCAAGCGGAGATAAGGGAGCAGGTCGCCCTCGAGGGCGAGCGCCGCAGGCGCCTCGCCGTGCCGGCGTTCGCCGCCGGAATCCTGTATCTGCTCAGCGGCATCATCGTCAGCGCGAGCCTTAGCGGCGCGCCGACCGTCGGCCTGATCGAGGCGCTCGCGCCGGCCCTGCGCGGCGAAGCGAACCCGCGCGTCAGTCCGCGGACGCCCGAGGTCAAATTCATCAGCCATCACGCGCTCACGCTGATCGCGGGCAGCCTCGTCGGCGCGATCGCAATCGCGGCGCTCACGCTGGTGGTGCTCGTGATCCTCGACGCGACGCGCTTTCGCCGGCCGGAGACCTGGCGCCCCGCCAGGTCGCTCGTCATCGCCGGCGGCGCTGGAGTCGCCGCCCTGAACCTCGCGCACTCGGTCATCCTCGCGATCACGAGCCACAAATTTGCGGTCGGTCACGACTTCACCATCCACGCGGTCGACCGCGCGCTCCTCACCTCGGGCGCGCTTGGGGTCGGGTTGGGTCTCGCCGGCCTGTTCGCCGCGCTCGCACTCGCGGCCGGCATGGGCACGACGATGGTCGCGTCGATGCGCGTCGGCCTCACCGCGCGCTGGGTGAGCATCCTCGGGATCTTCGCCGCGCTCTTCTTCCTGCCGTTCTTCGCGAGCACGACGCTCGAGATCGTCACGGCGTTCTGGCTCGTCGCGATGGGCATCCTCTTCATCGGCAAATGGCCCAACGGCGACCCGCCGGCTTGGCTCGCCGGCGAGGCGCGCCCCTGGCCGACGGGCGCGGAAATGCGCGCGGCGCGCCGCGGCGAAGCGGGTAAGCCGGCCGCCGCCACCGCGTCGGGCGACGTCGCGCCCGCGCCGGCCCTCCCGCCGGGCACGCGCAGCTCTCGCCGGCGCAAGCGCGGCGCGCGCGGCTGAGCGCCCGCGGCGCCGCGCGGCTCGGCGCGGCGCGGTGGAACAATGTCGCGGCGAGTGATTGACCCTGCGCGCGAGGCCGGCGCGCGGGCGCGAGTCGAGAGGAGCGCAGCGGTGTCAGGTGAACTTGAGACGGACGCGCCCGAGGGGCTCGAGGCGGCGCTCGCCTCGCTGCTCGAGCGCGAGACGTTCGCGCCCCCGGAGGAGTTCCGCCGCGAAGCGCTCCTCTCCGACCCGAGCGTGTACGAGCGCGCGGACCGCGACTTCGAAGCGTGGTGGGCCGGCGAGGCGGAGAGGCTCGAGTGGTTCGAGCGCTGGGACCAGGTCCTCGACGACTCAAACCCGCCGTTCTACAAGTGGTTCGTCGGCGGCAAGCTCAACGCCTCGCACAACTGCCTCGACCGCCACGTCGCGGCAGGCCTCGGCGAGCGCGTGGCGCTGCACTGGCGCGGGGAGGAGGGCGCGGAGCGCGACATCACGTACGCGGAGCTGCTCGCGCAGGTCAAGCGGCTCGCGAGCGCACTCAAGGCGCTCGGCGTAAGGCGCGGGGACGTCGTCGGGATATACCTGCCGATGATCCCCGAGGTCGTCGTCTCGATGCTCGCGTGCGCGCGCATCGGCGCGCCCCACAACGTCGTCTTCGGCGGCTTCTCCGCCGAGGCGGTGCGCGAGCGCATGGAGTTCTCGGACGCGAAGCTGCTGATCACCGTCGACGGCGCCGCGCGCAAGGGCACGACCGCGCCGGTGAAGGACCGCGTCGACGAGGTCATGGGCGACCTCGAGACGCTCGAGAAGATCGTCGTCGTGCGCAGCAAGGGGACGCCGTGTCAGATGCGCGAGGGGCGCGATCACTTCTACGACGAGATCACCGCCGCCGCCGACCCGGAGTGCCCGGCCGAGCCGCTCGACGCCGAGCACCCGCTGTTCATCCTCTACACCTCCGGCTCGACCGCGACGCCGAAGGGCATCCTGCACACCACCGGTGGCTACCTCACGGGCGTCACCGCCACGCACCGCTACGTCTTCGACCTGGAGGCCGAGCGCGACGTCTACTGGTGCGCCGCGGACGTCGGCTGGGTCACCGGCCACTCCTACATCGTCTACGCGCCGCTCGCCAACGGCGCGACGTCGGTGATGTGGGAGGGAGCGCCCGACTACCCGCACAAGGGGATCTGGTGGGAGCTCGTCGAGCGCTACCGCGTGAGCATTCTCTACTGCGCTCCGACGGCGATCCGCGCGTGCATGAAGTGGGGCGCGGAGTGGCCCGACAAACACGATCTCTCCTCGCTGCGCGTGCTCGGCTCCGTGGGCGAGCCGATCAACCCCAAGGCGTGGCTCTGGTACCACAAGGTCATCGGCGGCGAACGCTGCCCGATCGTCGACACGTGGTGGCAGACGGAGACGGGCGCGATCATGATCACGCCGCTGCCCGGGATCACATCGACGAAGCCCGGATCGGCGACGCACCCGTTCCCCGGCGTGCGCGCGGACGTGCTCGACGAGTCGACCGGCGAGCCCATCGTCGAGGGGCAGGGTCTGCTCGTGCTCACCCGCCCGTGGCCTTCGATGCTGCGCACGCTCTACCGGGAGGAGGAGCGCTTCGTCGAGACGTACTTCAAGCGCTTCGGTAAGCAGACGTACTTGGTCGGCGACGCGTCGCGGCGCGACGCCGACGGGTATCTGTGGGTGATAGGGCGCATCGACGACGTCGTCAACGTCTCGGGCCACCGGCTCTCGACCGCCGAGCTCGAGTCGGCGATCGTCGCGCATCCCCACGTCGCCGAGGCGGCGGTCATCGGGCAGCACGACCCCGACACCGGGCAGGCGATCGTCGCGTTCGTCACGCTCGACGGCGGGGAGATCGGCGACGACGAGGCGATCGACGGCATCCGCGAGACGGTCGCCGATCGCATCGGCAAGTTCGCGCGTCCCAAGCGCATCATGTTCACCGACGACCTGCCCAAGACGCGCTCGGGCAAGATCATGCGCCGCCTCTTGCGCGACATCGCCGAGGGCCGCGAGCTCGGCGACGTGACGACGCTGCGCGATCCCGTGGTGATGTCGAAGCTGCAGGAGCGCGTGAAGCAGCTTCAGGCCCAGGAGGACTAAAGCGAGCCGGACGCCGGCCGCGCGCGATCGTCCGACCGGGCCGCAACACCTCATCAAATTTTAAGGCGGGGCTGGCATCCTGGGTCGCGGTGGCGAGCAGTCCACATGACGCGGCAATCGAGACTCAGGGCGTCACGAAGCGCTTTGGCGAGCGGCTGGCGATCGACGGGGTGAACCTGCACGTGCCGCGCGGCGTCGCGTTCGGCTTCCTCGGCCCGAACGGCGCCGGCA
>DATBCA010000398.1:0-4295 GCA_036270715.1 Solirubrobacteraceae bacterium | reverse complement strand
CTGCGCGAGGAAGTCCGCGCCCGGCGGCGAGTCCTCGTCGAGCGGCTCTTCACCCGAGCGGCCGTAGTAGCCGGCGGCCGACGAGCAGATGAGCGTGCGCGGCCGCTCGCTCGCGGCGGCGAGACCCGCCACGAGGTGCTCCGTCCCGCGCACGCGGCTTTCGCGTATCGCGCTCCTGGCGCGCTCGCTCCAGCGTTGCGCGATGCTCGCGCCGGCGAGGTGCACGACGGCGTCGCGGCCCTCGAGCGCGGCGGTCGGAGCGGGCTGCGCGAGCGGGTCCCAAGCAACCGCCTCGACCGGCGCGGGCAGGCCGCGAAGGCGCTCGCGGGCGCGCACGGGGTCGCGCGAGAGCACCGTCACCTCGGCGCCCTCCGAGAGCAGCGCGCGCACGAGGCGGCGGCCGATCAGCCCCGTCGCCCCGCTGACGCTGGCGCGCATCGCGGCGGTCCTCCGGCGTCAGGGACGCCCGTCCGGCGGGGCTCCCGTGAGCGTGTCGCCCTGCGCGAAACCCATCTCCTGCCCGGCGCGTGCGGTGCCGTCCCTGCGCGCCTCGTCGGCCACGGCGTCGGCGACCGCGGGCGCGACCTCGCGGTTGAAGACGGAGGGGATGATGTAGTCCTCCCGCAGCTCGCTCTCGTCGATCGTTGCGGCGATCGCGCGCGCGGCGGCCATCTTCATCTCCTCGGTGATGGCCTGCGCGCGCACGTCGAGCGCGCCGCGGAAGATGCCGGGGAAGCACAGCACGTTGTTGATCTGGTTGGGGTAGTCCGAGCGGCCCGTGGCGACGATGCGCGCGTACGGCGCGGCGTCCTCGGGCGTCACCTCGGGATTCGGGTTGGCCATCGCGAAGACCATCGCGTCGTCGTTCATCTTCGCGAGCGACTCCGGCGGCAGCGCGCGCGCCCCGGAGACGCCGATCAACAGGTCCGCGCCCTCGATCACGTCGGCCGGCGAGCCGGAGCGGCAGTCGGGGTTCGTGACCTCGGCGAACCAGCGCTTGAGGTCGTTCATCGAGCCGTCGAGATAGTCCTCGCGCTGCACGTGCAGGGCGCCCCGCGAGTCGGCGCCGATCACGTGCTCGACCCCCGCCTCGAGCAGGATCCTGGTGACGGCGATACCGGCTGCGCCGAGACCGATCACGAGCACGCGCAGGCTCTGTAGTGAGCGCCCGGTGAGCTTCACCGCGTTCAGCAGCGCGGCCATCACGACCACGGCGGTGCCGTGCTGGTCGTCGTGGAACACGGGGATGTCGAGCTCGCGCTTGAGGCGCTCCTCGATCTCGAAGCAGCGCGGCGCGGAGATGTCCTCGAGGTTGATCCCACCGAACGCGGGCGCGATCATGCCGACCGTGCGCACGATCGTGTCGGTGTCGGTCGTGTCAAGGCAGATCGGGAACGCGTCCACGCCCGCGAACTCCTTGAACAGGCAGGCCTTGCCCTCCATCACCGGCATCGCGGCCAACGGGCCGATGTCGCCGAGGCCGAGCACGGCGGTGCCGTCGGAGACGACGGCGACGGTGTTGCGCTTGATCGTGTACTGGAACGCCTTGTCGGGGTCGTCCGCGATCGCCTGGCAGACGCGCGCGACGCCCGGGGTGTAGGCCATCGAGAGGTCGTCCCGCGTTCGCAGCGGCAGCTTGTTGTGCTGTTCGATCTTGCCGCCGACGTGGATCAGGAACGTGCGGTCGGTCGTATCGACGACCTCGACGCCGCCGACGGTCTCGATCGCCTCGATGATCCGCGCCCAGTGATCGCGCCCCGACGCGTCGACGACGATGTCGCGCAGGCTCGCTTGCCCGTCGACCTCGACCAGGTCGATCGCGCCGACTACGCCGCCCGCCTCGCCGATCGCGCTCGTGAGCTCGCCGAGCGCTCCCGGTCCGTCGGCGACGCGCACACGGATCGTGAGGCGGTATTGCGCGCTCGGGGTCGCGCTCATGTGTCGGCTCGGCCGTTCATCGGGGCAGGGGATCTTAGGCGGATGGCGCGCGCTGCCGCGCGCTCGCGACATAGAGTGAGCGAAGATGGCGACCACGCGAACGCGACCGAGCGCCGGCGCGCAAACCGCGGCGAACGGCGACCGACGCCTGTTCCTGATCGACGGCCCGAGTCTGGTCTATCGCGCGTTCTTCGCGCTGCCCGAGTCGATCGCCACCTCGACGGGGGTGCCGACGAACGCGATCTTCGGCTTCGCCTCGATGCTCGTGAAGATCGTGACGGACTACGGCGTGCAGCCGACGGTGGTCGCGTGGGACGCCGGCACCTCGGGGCGCACCGAGCTGTTCTCCGAGTACAAGGCGCAGCGGCGCTCGCGCCCGGACCTGCTCAAGGCGCAGTGGCCGGCGATGGAGCCGCTGGTGGAGGCCTTCGGGTACACGAACGTGACGGTCGAGGGCTACGAGGCCGACGACGTGATCGCCTCGGTCGCGCAGCGCGCGCTCGCGGGCGACCCGCCGGTGCCGGTGATGATCGTGACGGGGGACCGCGACGTCTTCCAGCTGATCGACCGCGACGGACTCGTGAAGGTGATGGCGACGGCGCGCGGGATCACGGACACGAAGATCTACGACCACGAGGCCGTGCTCGAGCGCTACGGCATAGCTCCCGAGCTGATCCCCGACTTCTACGGCCTGAAGGGCGACACCTCCGACAACATCCCAGGCGTCCCGGGGATCGGCGACAACACCGCGAGCGAGCTGCTGCAGACCTACGGCTCACTCGAGAGCGTGCTCTCGAGCGTCGAGCAGATCTCGGGCGCGAAGCGAAAACAGAACCTCGTCGAGAACGCCGATGCGGCGCGCGTCTCCAAGCAGCTCGCGACGGTGCGCCGCGACGTGGCGGTGGACGTCGACGTCGCGCGCGAGGCGCTGCGCGAGCCCGACCGCGCGCGCTTGCGCGAGGTCTTCCGGACATACGAGCTGCGCGATCCGCTGCGGCGCCTGGAGGAAGCGCTCGGCGACTCCGAGCTCGCGGCGCCTGTGCCCGTAGCCGAGCGCACGCTCGGCGCGCGCGTGCGCGAGGGCGGCCTCGAGGACATCGCGCGCCTTCCCGCCGACGGCGAGCTGAACCTCGCGGCGACCGAGGCGCAGGCGCCGGAAGGCGAGCTGTTCGCCGAGGGCGCGCCGTGGCGCTTCGCGGCGACGGTCGCGCCGGGCCCCACCGCCGATCGGAGATCGGCCAGCAGATCGGCCGGCAGGCGCCGCGCGGAGGTGCTCGTGGGCGAGTGCGAGGGCCCGGAGGCGCTGGTGGAAGCGGTCGCGCAGAGGGCGGTCGTGGTCCACGACGCGAAAGCCCTGCGCCTGATCCCGCCGGGGCTCGTGCACGACACGCTGCTCGGTGCGTACCTGCTCGAGCCCGCGCGGCGGGGGTATCCCTTCGCGGAGCTGTGCGAAGAGCGCGGCCTCGGCAGCGATGCCGAGGATCCGCTGGCGACCGACGCCGTGATCGTGGGAGCGCTCGCCGAGTGGCAGCGCGAGCAGATGGCCGAGCGCGGCCTCGAGCAGCTGATGCGCGAGGTCGAGCTGCCGCTCGTGCAGGTGCTGCGCGAGATGGAGGTCGCGGGGGTGCGCCTGAACACCGATCGCCTCGCGGGCATAACCGCGACGGTGCAGGCGGAGATCTCAGAGCTCGAACGCGAGATCTTCGCGCTCGCCGGCGAGGAGTTCCTGATCGCCTCGCCCCAGCAGCTCGGCGAGATCCTCTTCGGCAAGCTCTCGCTGCCGCACAAGCGCCGCGGCAAGACCGGCTACTCGACGGACGCGCGCGTGCTCCAGGCGATCCGTACCGAGCACGAGATCGTGCCGAAGATCGAGCGCTGGCGCGAGCTCTCGACGCTGATCAAGACGTACCTCGAGGTGCTGCCCGCGCTGGTGGACTCGGAGTCGCGCATCCACACGACCTTCCTGCAGGCGGTCGCGCAGACGGGCCGGCTCTCGAGCACGAACCCAAACATGCAGAACGTGCCGATCCGCACAGAGCTCGGGCGCGAGATCCGCGGCTGCTTCGAGTCGGCGACCGGCAACGTGCTGATCTCGGCCGATTACTCGCAGGTCGAGCTGCGCGTTCTCGCACACGTCGCCGACGAGCCCGCGCTCAAGGAGATCTTCAAACGCGGCGAAGACGTGCACACGGCGACCGCGTCGCAGGTGTTCGGCGTCGAGCCCGAGCAGCTGGACGCCGGCATGCGCTCGAAGGCGAAGATGATCAACTACGGCATCGCCTACGGGCTGACCGACTTCGGCCTCGCCGACCGCCTGCAGATCCCGCGCGAGGAGGCCGCCGAAGTCGGTCAGCCCG
>DATBCA010000397.1:0-3238 GCA_036270715.1 Solirubrobacteraceae bacterium | reverse complement strand
GGATCCCGTACTCGGGCAGCGTGGTGGTGCCGACGATGATGAAGCCCGCGTCGCGCAGCCTGCGCGTGACGTTGTGGTCGTAGTCGGGGACGTAGTCGGCCATCAGCGAGCAGCCGTACGTGAGCCGTTTGCCGGCGACGGGGCGGTTGTTCTTGATCGCGGTGGGCACGCCCGCGAACGGCCGCTCGTCGCCCGCCGAGATCTCGTCGGCCGCGCGCAGGGCGCCGTCGGCGTCGACGTCGTCGAACGCGTTGAGTGTCGGGTTGAGCTCGTCGATTCGATCGAGCGAGCACTGCACGAGCTCGCGCGCGGAGACCTCACCCGAGCGCACCATCTGCGCGAGCTCGAGCGCTCCGCGGAACATCAAGTCGGCGTCGGACACAGCTCCCCTCCTGCTCTCCAGTTGCGAACGCCCGGGCGCCGCCGGGGTGCCGACAGCGTAACCGCAAACCTATTCCTGCGACGATATGGGTCTGCCCAGAAGGCAGCCGCCCCGTCAAGCAGCGAGCTCAGAAAGCGAGTGCCATGAGCGAGGTACCGTCAGCAACCGTAACCCCTTCCGCCGTAAGTTCTTCCGCCGTTAGTTCAGGCGCCGCCGGCGCGGCGAGCGCCGAGGAGACCGTGGTCCAGTCGGGTCTCGAGGGCGTCGTCGCGTTCGCGACGGAGATCGCCGAGCCCGACAAAGCCGGCGGCGCGCTGCGCTACCGCGGCGTCGACATCGAGGACCTCGTGGGCGTCGTGCCGTACGAGCAGGTGTGGGGCCTGCTCGTCGACGGGCACTTCCAGCCCGGCCTGCCCCCGGCCGAACCGCACACCCTCACGGTGCGCTCCGCCGACCACCGCGTGGACGTCCAGTCGGCGCTGGCGATGCTCGCGCCCGAGTGGGGCTTCGGTCAGCTGATCGACATCTCCGACGAGCAGGCGCGCAATGACCTCGCGCGGGCGTCGGTGATGGCGCTGTCGTTCGTCGCGCAGTCCGCGCGCGGCGTCGGCCAGCCGCCGGTGCCGCAGCGCGAGGTCGACAGGGCGCGCTCGATCCCCGAGCGCTTCCTCATCCGCTGGCGCGGCGAGGCCAACCCCGATCACGCGAAGGCGATCGACGCCTACTGGATATGCGCGGCCGAGCACGGGATGAACGCGTCGACGTTCACCGCGCGCATCGTCGCTTCCACCGGCGCCGATTGCGCGGCGGCGCTGTCCTCGGCGGTCGGCGCGCTCTCGGGGCCGCTACACGGCGGCGCTCCCTCGCGCGTATTGAAGATGCTGGACGAAGTCGAGCGCTCGGGCGACGCCGAGCGCTGGGTCTCGCAAGCGCTCGACCGCGGCGAGCGTCTGATGGGGTTCGGGCACCGAATCTACCGCGCGGAAGATCCGCGCGCGCGCGTGCTGCGGCGCACCTCGCGCGAACTCGGGTCCCCGCGCGTGGAGGTCGCGGAAGCGCTCGAGAAGGCGGCGCTGGCCGAGCTGCACGCGCGCAAGCCCGACCGCGTGCTCGCGACGAACGTCGAGTTCTGGTCGGCGGTGATCCTCGACACCGCCGAAGTCGAACCCGACCTGTTCACGCCGATGTTCACCTGTGCGCGAGTCGCAGGCTGGTCGGCGCACATCCTCGAGCAGAAGCGCGAGGGCAAGCTGATCCGCCCGACGGCGAAGTACGTGGGGCACGGGCCGCGCTCGGTCGCCGAAGTGCAGTAGGCGCTCACGCGGCTGGGCGCGGCTGCGCATCGGCGGGCGCCGATCTGCGAAGTTGGTAGCGGTGGCCGACCGGCGGGATCTCGACTTCACGTACTCGCTGACCGACCGCGTCTTCCGGCTCAGCATGGGCGAGCTGGCGGATTTCAGCGGAGCCAAGTACGACGGCGACTACTCCCTGCGCCTCGAGGATGCGCAGCGGCGAAAGCACGAGTACGTGGCGGAGCAGTGCGCGATCGGCGAAGGACGGCGCACGCTGGACCTCGGCTGCGGCTGGGGGGCGCTCTTGAACTTCGTCCGCGGACGCGGCGGCGTGGGAGTGGGCGTGACGCTGTCCTCGGCGCAGCTCGCAGCCTGCCGGCGGCATGGCCTCGACGTCCATCTCTACGACGCCCGCGAGGTCAGCCGCGAGCGCTTCGGCGACTTCGACTCGGTCGCGAGCCTCGGCGCGTTCGAGCACTTCTGCTCGCCGGAGGACTGGCGCGCTGGGCGCCAGGAGGCGATCTACGGCGACCTGTTCGCGCGCGTCGCGAGCGTCATCCCCGCCGGCGGGCGCTTCTATCTGCAGACGATGGTCTTCGGACGAAACATGCCGCCGCCCGAGCAGATCGACATCGACGCTCTGATGCGGGTGCCGGCGCGCGACACCGACGCCTGGTATCTCGCGCTGATGGGGCGTCAGTTCCCCGGCTCGTGGCTCCCCTTCGGCCGGGAGCAGATCGTCCGCTGCGCCGAGGAGCACTTCCGGTTGCACGCGAGCAGCAACGGCCGTCTCGACTACATCGAGACGATCGCGCAGTGGAACGCGCGCATCGGCGCGCCCAGCATGCGAAAGCGTCTGCTCAAGCTGAGGCTCGTCCCCCGCTGGATCGCGAGCGCCGACTTCCGGCTCGCGTTCGCATCCGGGGTCAGCGCCAACAAAGTGTGCTTCGAACGCGAGCTACTCGACCACTGGCGCCTGACGTTCGAGAAGCGCTAGCGCGCCGTTCAGCGGCCCTCGCGAGGCGTCAAGACGATCACGGGGATGTTGCGCGGGGCGGCTTTCTGCGCGTAGTCGGCGAACTGCGGATAGCGGTCTGCCTGCGCGCCGAACAGCCGCTCGCGCTCCTCGCCCGCCGCCTCGCTCGCGACGGCGTCGATCGCGCCGGAACCGACCTCGATTTTCACGTCGGGATGCGCCTTCAGGTTCCAGTACCAGCCCGGGTTCGCCTTCGCGCCGCCCTTGGAGGCGAAGATGACGTAGCGGCCGTCGTCGGCGAGGTACGCGAGCGGGTTGACGCGCTCGGCTCCCGACCTGGCGCCGGTGTGATGCAGCAACAGCATCGGCGTTCCCTCGAACATCCCCCCGACGCGACCTCCGTTGGCACGGAACTCGTCGATGATCTGCGCGTTGAACTCTGCGGGGGATGACATGCAGCTCCCTTCGGGGGATTGACGATGACGGCGAGGCGACCGGCGCACGTGACGATAGTGACGGCGAGGGCCGCACACGTCAGCTTTGGCCTCACCCGCGAAACAGCCGGCGCGCCGGGCATTAAACGCCGAG
>DATBCA010000396.1:0-4067 GCA_036270715.1 Solirubrobacteraceae bacterium | reverse complement strand
CCACGCGGTGCCGCCGCACTGAATCAGGAGCCCGGCGACCATCAGCGGACGCTCGCCGATGCGGTCGACGAGCGCGCCCACGCCGGGGGCGACGATGATGAACGTCGACGTCCAGACCATTAGCCGCAGCCCCGTCTGCAGCACGTCGTAGTGCAGACCGGTCTGCAGCAGCTGCGCGAAGAAGAACACATCGGAGAACAGCGATCCCAGGACGAAGAAGATCGCTGCGTTGCCCGCGGTGAAGGTTCGCGAGCGGAAGAAACCCATCGGCAGCATCGGCTCGCGCGCGCGCAGCTCCCAGCGCACGAACGCGACCGCGAGCACCGCCCCCGCGACGAGCGCGCCGAGGACCTCGGCGCTCCCCCAGCCGGCCGAGTTCCCGCGCACGAGCCCCCACACGAACCCGAGCGCGCTCCCGGTGATCAGCGCCACGCCCGGAATGTCGAGCGCGACACGCCGTCCGAAGCTCTCGTCGATCCGCGTGAGCACGAGCGGGATCGCGAGCAGGCCGATGGGCACGTTGACCCAGAAGATCCACGACCATTCGATCCCCTGCGTGATCGCCCCGCCGACGATCGGTCCGGCGGCGACCGAGATTCCGGTCACGGCGCTGAAGAGCCCGATCGCCGTGCCGCGCTTCTCGGGCGGGAACGCGGATGTGAGCAGCGCTAGCGCGAGCGGCAGCACGCACGCGGCGCCGGCGCCCTGGACTGCGCGCGCGGCGATCAGAAGGCCCACGTTGGGGCTCAGCGCGCAGGCGGCCGACGCGAGCGAGAAGAGGCCGAGTCCGAACACGAACACGCGCCTGCGACCGAAGCGGTCGCCGATCGCGGCGGTGGTCATCAAGAGCACGGCGAAGCTGAGGTTGTACGCGTTGACCGTCCACTCGAGCTGCGAGACCGACGCGTGCAGGTCGAGGCGGATGGTGCTGAGCGCCGTCGCGACGACGACGGTGTCGAGCGCGACCATCATCGAGGCGACGCCCGTGAGGACGACCACCCACGCTCGCCGCTGGCTTGAGGTGTTGGCGTTCGCAGTCATGGATCTCCTTAGCGGTCCGTTTGCAATACAGATCCGCTATGGCTCCGCAATCCATCGCGGCGCGCGCAAACGCCGGCGGAGTTCCACGCGGGCGCGGGTCTACCCGGGCGCAGGTTCTACGCCGGCGCGGGCGGCAGGCGCAGCGGCTCGAGCATCGCGTCGGCAAGGAACGCGGTGATCGCCTCGATGCGCCCGCCGGCGGCGAGCGACAGGAGCTGGACGGCGCCGTGCGTGCCGGGATCGGCTGGCGGGAGGGGATAGCTGACGACGGCGAGCTGCCCATTGATGCGAGCGGGACGCGCGCGGTAGCGCCGGCCATCGGAGAACGGGCGACTCGCGAGGAACAGCCGTGCGGCCTCCGTACCGCGGAACCAGGTCGGCCGCGGCGGCATCGCGATGACGGCGTCCTCGGCGAGCATCGAGACGATCGCGTCGACGTCGGCGCGCTCCCACGCGTCGATGTAGCGCTCGACGACCTCGCGCGCGCGAGCGTCGCCGAGCGAGCGCAGCGTCGCCTGCTGGCTTTGAGCGGGCAGGAGCGCGTCGACGGTCTTGTGCGCGCGCTGCAGCGCGCTGTAGACGGCCTCGGGTGTCGTCTCGAGCGCGCGCGCGACCTCGGCGCCGGAGAACCCGAGGACGTCGCGCAGGATGAGCACGGCGCGCTGGCGTGCGGGCAGGTTCTGAAGCGCGGCGACGAACGCGAGCTCGACGCTCTCGCGCTGCTCGTAGCGCGCGTCGGGCGAGGCGAGGCCGTCGCCGATGGAAGCGTCGGAGAACGGCTCGACCCACACCGACTCGACCAGCGGCTCGGCGAGCTCGCCGTGCGGGTCGGCGGCGGGACCGTAGTCGATCGGGAGCACCCTGCGCGGGCGGCGCTCGATCAGCCGCAGGCAGCTGTTGGTGGCAATGCGGTACAGCCACGAGCGCAGCGAGCTGCGCCCCTCGAAGCGCGGCAGGCCGCGCCAGGCGCGCAGGAGGGTTTCCTGCAGCGCGTCCTCGGCGTCGTGAGCGGAGCCGAGCATGCGGTAGCAGTGAGCGAGGAGCTCTGACCTGTAGGGCTCGATCAGCTTCTCGAACGAGGCCGAGTCGGCGAGGACGGAATCGGTGAAGCTCATGTCTCGGCCTTCCAGACCCGGCGCGCGCTCGAAATCCATCGCTCGAGCGATTGATTGTTCGCGAGGCGCGGATCGTTATGGGGGTGAGGCGTGCGATCGTGCACCTGGAGCTGCATACGCCGGACCTCGGGCAGGCGTGCGCGTTCTACTCGCGGCTCCTCGGGTGGCGCTCCGAGCCCGTCGAGTCGAGCGGCGCGCTCTACTGCGCGCTCGACCTCGGGGGGAGATTCGGTGGCGGGGTCGTCGAGTGCGGGACAGATCGGGCGCTGTGGCTCCCCTACGTCGAGGTCGCGAGCGTCCTCGCCGGGACGGCGCGGGCGCGCGAGTTGGGGGCGTCGGTGACGCTGGCGCCGCGCGAGGGGCCGTTCGGCTGGCGCAGCGTGGTCACGACGCCGGCGGCCGGCGAGATCGCGCTCTGGCAGACGAAGCGCTGATGGCCACCGCTCGAGATCGCGCCTGCGAGGATCCCTCCCGGCGCGCCGAGCGGCGGCACGCCGATCTGAAACCGTTTGCGAGGAGGCCGCGATGAAGCTCCCGGAGATCGTTTCGCCGGACGAGTGGGAGGCCGCACAGGAGCGGCTCCGCGAGAAGGAGAAGGCCGCGACGAGGGCGAACGACGCGCTCGCCGCCGAACGACGCCGCCTGCCGCGGCTGCTGCTCGAGAAGGATTACGTCCTCGAGGGTCCTCGCGGCGACACCCGCCTGCTGGACGTGTTCGAAGGTCGCAGCCAGCTGCTGCTCTACCACTTCATGTTCGGCCCGAACCAGAAGGACGGATGCGACGGCTGTTCGATGTTCGTGGACCAGCTCGGGCACCTCGCGCACCTGCACGCGCGCGACACGTCCTTCGCCCTCGTCTCGCGAGCGCCGTTTCCGCTGATCGAGGCCTATCGCCGGCGGATGGGCTTCCAGACGCCGTGGTACTCGGCCGCGCGCTCGGAGCTGAACGTCGACTTCGGCATCTCCCCGCCGCAGCCGCGCCCAGGTGAGTACCACGACGGGGAGACCTTCGGTCTGAGCGTCTTCCTGCGCGACGGCGAGAAGATATTCCGCACGTACTTCACGACCGGTCGCGGCGTGGAGGCGCTCGGCAGCGTCTGGACGCTGCTCGACGTAACGCCGCTCGGCCGCCAGGAGACCTGGGAGGACTCGCCCGAGGGCTACCCGCAAACGGCGCCGTACGAGTGGTGGCGCCGCCACGACGAATACGAGTAGGAGCGACGAATAGACGCGGCTCGCGCCGCGTCGAGCGAACGTGCAGGCGGCCACACCCGCGCTCGACTCGTCCGGTTAGGCTTCTTCGTGGCATGGGAACCGAACCGCTGTGCATCGCGGGCGTGGCAGACGGCTGATCGAACCACGCGCCGGCTCGGTGCGAACGAGGCGCTGTTTCGTGAGGTCAACGAGGCGATCGAGCGGGGGCAATGGCCCGGGGACGAGGACGAGCAGAGCGCATTCCGCTGCGAGTGCGCGCGGCGCGACTGTGCCGAGCTCCTGCCGCTGACCCCGCGCGAGTATGAGCGGATCCGGGCGAACGCCAGGCGCTTCGTGCTCCTGCCGGGCCACGAGGACCCGGGCGTCGAGACGGTGGTGGCGCGAACGCCCGATTACGTCGTCGTCGAAAAGACCGGCGTCGCGGCGCTCGAGGCCGAAGCCACCGATCCGCGCACGTGAGGCTCCTCGACGCGGCCTCGCGACGCCGCGAGCGCAAAGCGCATCTGCACCTCGAGCCCGCCGCCGGAACGCTGCGCGAGCGTGAGCGCATCGCACGAAACGTGCATCAACGCGAACCCCAACCCGAGGCCATGGCTCCCTTCGCCACCGCGCAGGCCGTTCCCGCGATCGGCGACGAGAACGCTGAGATCGTCTCCGGTCACAGCCGCCACGACCTCGATCTCGCCACCCGCCGTT
>DATBCA010000395.1:0-9009 GCA_036270715.1 Solirubrobacteraceae bacterium | reverse complement strand
AAGCGGTTCGAGGGCCAAGCCAGCCCAGGACGCACGCCACCCAGCAAGCGGATCGCGGCGGTCCTCGGTTCGCTTACCAGCGGTAGTGGGCGAAGGCCTTGTTGGCCTGCGCCATGCGGTAGATGTCGTCCTTGCGCTTGTAGGCGCCGCCCTGCTGCGAGAGCGCGTCCGTGAGCTCGTTCGCGAGCCGCTGCGCCATCGTCTTCTCGCGGCGCTGGCGCGCGAACTCGACGAGCCAGCGCACCGCGAGGGTGCGCGCGCGGCGCGCGGGTACCTCGACGGGCACCTGGTAGGTGGCGCCGCCGACGCGGCGCGAGCGGACCTCGAGCGAGGGCGTGAGCGCTTTGACCGACGCCTCGAGCGTCTCGACGGGGTCTTTGTCGCTGCGCTCGCCGAGGAGCGCGAGCGCGTCGTAGACGATCTGCTCGGCGAGCGACTTCTTGCCCTTGAGCATGACCTTGTTGATGACCTGCTGCACGAGCTTCGAGCGGTAGATCGGGTCCGCCTCGGCCGGGCGGATCTGTGCGGCTGCGCGGCGGGGCATGGGTCGCTAGCGCTTCTTCACGCCGTACTGCGAGCGCGCCTTCTTGCGGTCGGTGACGCCCGCGGCGTCGAGCGTGCCGCGCACGACCTTGTAGCGCACGCCCGGGAGGTCCTTGACACGGCCGCCGCGCACGAGCACGACCGAGTGCTCCTGGAGGTTGTGCCCCTCGCCGGGGATGTATGCGGTGACCTCGATCGAGCCCGAGATGCGCACGCGCGCGACCTTGCGCAGCGCCGAGTTAGGCTTCTTCGGGGTCGTCGTGTACACGCGCGTGCAGACTCCGCGACGTTGCGGCGCGGACACCTTGCGCTTGCGGCCGGATCCAGACTTCAGGCCGGGCGTCGCGAGCTTCTTCTTCGGCGCGACGCGCCCACGGCGGACAAGCTGAGAGGTCGTTGGCATGCGGGCGCAGATGCTAGCAGCGCCGGACGGTAGCCGGCTGTCGCTAAGCAGCCGCTGGGGCGACGCCCGCGGCGCGCAGCGGCGCGGGCATGAGCGCGGAGGCGAGCACGACTAGGACGAACGCGGCGCACTGCATCGCGATCCCGACCGGGCTGCCCGCCATGGGGTCGCCGAAGACGATGATCCCGCCGGCGATCCCGGCGATGTTTGCCGCGGTGCCGGTGACGGCGATCACGGGGACGGCCTCGCCGTCCTGCAGGCCGCGCGCGGAGGCGTAGAACGCGACGATCGAGGCGCACACCGCGACGAGAAGCCAGGGGCTCGTGGCGATCGCGAGCATGCCGTGGGCGCTGGAGATGCCGGTGAGCGCCTTGATCGCGGTGTCGGAGACGCCGAACAGGATCCCCGCGGCGGCGCCGAGCATGACGCCGTGGTGGTGGGCGGGGCTGCCGATGCGCCGGCCCATGATCAGAAGCCCGCCGAGGCCGAAGAGGCCGGCCTCGAAGGAGATCATCGCGGCGTCGGAGAAGCGCGCGTGCGCGCCGTGCATCGCGGGCAGCGTGATCCCGAGCGTGACGAGCCCGATCGCCGTGGAGATGAGGCCGAGCCACTGCCGGCGGCCGACCTCGAAGCCGAACATCCGCTCGGCCATCACCGCGATGAAGACGACGCCCGCGGCGAGCGAGACCTGTACGACGGACATCGGCGCGAGCGCGAGGGCGGCGACGTGGAGCGCCCAGCTAACGACCGCGATGAGCATCCCGACCGCGAACCAGATCGAGGAGTACAGCGCGCGTGCCGAGCGCAGCGGGTGCTTGACGCTCACCTTCGCGACGGAGTTGGCGCCGCGATACTTGTAGAAGAACGCGAGGTTCGCGACGAACGCGCAAACGAGCGCGAGCAGGATTCCGATATCGAGGGAGAGCGTCATCGTGAAGGCTGTGTCGGCCCGATCATCGGTGGGGACCGCGTAGGGCTTTACTGCCCCGTGGCGACCTCGGCAGATCGACTAGCCGCTGGCAAGAGATTCCCGACCCAACATGAGTGCGAGCTAAAGACCTCATCAGTACACGAAACGACCACCGATCACAGACCGGACGGCGACCCCTGCTTCTGGTCGACATCGACGGCGTGATCTCGCTGTTCGCGCGCGACCCCTCGAGGGCGGCCGTGCGCGCGGGCGCGCTGGGGAACGACTCGGCGGCGCGCCCGGCGGCGGAGGGCGCGCTGCATTCCATCGACGGCATCCTGCACTACCTTTCGGCCACCGCGGCGGGCCACCTGCTTGCGCTGACGCGAGTTTTCGACCTCGTGTGGGCGAGCGGCTGGGAGGAGAAGGCCGACGAATACCTCCCCCACCTGCTCGGCGTGCCCGCCGGCCTGCCGTTCCTGCGCTTCGCGCCCGCCGCTCGCCGGGGCTCGGCGGGCGGCCTGTCGGTCGCCGCGCACTGGAAGCTCGACGCGGTGGATGCGTACGCCGGCGACGGCGCGCTCGCTTGGATCGACGACGCGTTCAACGACGCGTGCCACGCGTGGGCGGCCGCGCGCGCTGCGCCGACGCTGCTCGTGCCCACCGTGCCCGAGCGCGG
The DNA here is from genome assembly GCA_036270715.1 of Solirubrobacteraceae bacterium. Taxonomy (GTDB): domain Bacteria; phylum Actinomycetota; class Thermoleophilia; order Solirubrobacterales; family Solirubrobacteraceae; genus Palsa-744. The sequence goes on along the minus strand of DATBCA010000395.1, from coordinate 6,474 downwards.
GCTCAGCGAGGCCGAAGCGCTCCAGCTCGAAGCGTGGGCCGCGCGACTGTAGACGTCTTTCGCGACTGCGTCAGGGCGCTGAGGGCGGGCTGCCCGCCAGCGGCGAGGACGCGCGCGGCGAGGCGACGGGCGACGAGGCGACGGGCGACGAGGCGTGCAGCGCGGAGGCGGGGATGAGCAGCGGTGCGGAGATGGCGGCCCCTGAGTGCGCGCCGCCCGGCGCTTCTCCGCCGAGGTAGAGGGCGCGAAGCGCGAGCGCGCGGCTGCCGGCGGGCTGTGGCGGGAGCGTCGCCGAGAACGCGCCGTCGGCGTCGCTCTGAGCGCTCACGAGCGTCTGCTCGCGCACGGCCTGCCCGCGGTGGGACACGGAGCGCGCCTGGATCGCGACCGTGGCACCCGCGAGCGGGGTCCCGTCGAGCAGCTCCAGGGCGCCCGTCACGGTGAGCGCGCCGGCCGCGCGGCTCGCTTCGCCGGGCGCCCCGGGTGGCGACGGCGAGGGCGAGGCGCCCGGCTGGCCCGCGGGCGGCACGGGCGCCGGCGGCAGTAGCGCGAGCGTCGCGCGCGTGGGGCGGGGAGCGAGCGCGCGCACGGCGCCGCGCAGGTCGGGTAGCTGCGCGTACAGTGCGTCGCCGGGGCAATCGGTGGAGTCGGCGTCCCGGTGGCCGGCGATGCTCGGCAGCGGAACCCGCGCGTTTGCAGGGTATTTGCTCCACACCGAGCCCGCGGGGTTGACCTTGACGGTCGCGTGCCCGCGCGCGGCGACGCCGTGCAGAGAGAGCTTCCACGCGAGCAGGCGCGCGAGCGAGGCGTGCGCGGCGCGCGAGATCGGAGCGCTCTGGAACGAACCGAGCACCGCGATGCCGGTCGAGGCGTAGTTGTAGCCGCCCGCGTGCGCACCGATGACCGGCTCGTCGATACCGCCTGCGCGCGCCTCGAAGATGCGCCCGAAGGCGTCGATCGCGAAGTTGTAGCCGATGTCGTTCCAGCCGTTGACGTACTTGTGGAAGGCGAAGATCGCTCGCAGCATCGCGGGCACCTCGCCGGGCGCGTAGCCGTTGGGGTTCTCGGTGTGATGCACGAACGCAAGCTGCACCGAGCCGTACGCAGGTGTCACGCGCGGGCGGGCGCGGCCGCGCGCCCAGGCGCGCCGGGCGATGATCGGCGGCTGACCGGCGCCGGCCGCGAGTGTGGGTTCGGCGAGCGGGAGCGCGGCGACCGATCGGAGATCGGCCAGCGCGGGCGCCGGCGAGGCTAGCGCGAGCCGGCGTGCGCCGAGGCCGTCGCTGACGTCCACGAGCTGCAGGCGCGCGCCCGCGAGCGCGCGATCGCTGCGCACGGCGATGGCGCGCGTGCCGCCGCTCCACACGGGCTCGCCCGCGATGAGGCCGCCGAGCGCGGCTCCGCTGCCGTTCGAGCTCACGCGATGCGCGCCGTCGGGCGCGTGCCCCGACGGGCCCGCGGGCACCCACGCGCTCCAGCGCCCGCGGGCGTCGCGGAAGCTGACCTCGAGGCGTGCCGAATGCGGCGCGCGCCATTGCAGACCGAAGAGGTCGACGTTGCGCGCGAGCTCCACGCGGGTGATCCCCGCGGCGAGCGCACCGAGCGTCCGCTCATCGACGCGCGCCCGCGCGGGCGGCGCCAGCGCGGCGAGCGCGGAGGTCCTCTGCGCCAGGCCGCTGGCACCCGCGCCGAGTGCGCCTAGGAGGAACGTTCGCCGCGTGAGCGCGCGCGCGGGCATCGCGCAAAGGACAACACGGATCGCGCGCGGGCGCGCCGCTTGCGAGCGCCGCGCCGGCCGGCAAGAACGGGCGCTCGCGAGCAAGAACGGGCGCTCGTCCAATGAGAACGGGCGCTCGTCAGCAGTCCCGCCACCGGTGAGAATCCTCTCAGCCGGCGCGAGACTGCTGAACAGCAGCTAGAAGAGCCCTACTCGGCGGGGTCGTCGGGGATCTCGAGCTCGGCGAGCTCCTCGACGAAGCCGGGGTCGCTCCCGCCGGCGCCGATTTTCTCGAGCGAGGCGAGGTCGGCGTCGAACTCCTGGCCGTAGCCGCCGTTGAAGTCCTCGCCTTCGGCGAGCCCTAGCTCGGCGGCGATCTCGTCCTGGTCGAGCAACCCGACCTCGTCGATCGCGCGCGGCAGCGGCTCGGAGGGTTCGATCTCGATGCGGCGGTAGCGCTTGAGCCCGGTCGCGGCCGGGATGAGCTTGCCGATGATCACGTTCTCCTTGAGGCCGTTGAGCCGGTCGGTCTTGCCCTCAAGCGCGGCGTCGGTGAGCACCTTGGTGGTCTCCTGGAAGGAGGCCGCCGAGAGGAACGAGTCGGTGTTGAGCGAGGCCTTCGTGATCCCGAGGATGATGTTTTCGAACTCCGCCTCTTCGCCGCCCTTCGCCTTGACCGCGTCGTTGACCTTGCCGAACTCGAAGCGGTCGACGAACTGGCCGGGCAGGTAGTCGGTGTCGCCCTTCTGGTCGACGCGGACCTTCTTGAGCATCTGCCGAACGATCAGCTCGATGTGCTTGTCGTTGATGTCCACGCCCTGTGACTTGTAGACGTCCTGCACCTCGCGCACGAGGTACTGCTCGGTGTTCGTGCGCCGTTCTGCGGCGGTGGGCCCGCCGACTTCGAGGAGCTCGTGCGGGTAGATCGACCCCTCGTTGAGCGGGTCGCCGGCCTGCACGCGCTGCCCGGCGGCGACGTGCAGACGCGTCCGCCGGGGGAAGCTGTGCCGGTGCTCCTCGCCGGCCTCGTCGGTGATGACGACCGTGAGCGCCTTCTCGGTCTCTTCGATCGAGACGACGCCGTCCTGCTTGGCGAGCTGCGAGAGGCCCTTGGGCTTGCGTGCCTCGAACAGCTCGACTACGCGCGGGAGCCCGTGCGTGATGTCGGCGCCTGCGACGCCGCCGGTGTGGAACGTGCGCATCGTCAGCTGCGTTCCGGGCTCGCCGATCGACTGCGCGGCGATGATGCCGACCGCGTCGCCGATCTGCGCGAGTGACCCGGTGGCCATCGCGCGGCCGTAGCACGCCTGGCACACGCCGCTGTCGGCCTCGCACTTCAGCACCGAGCGCACTGGCACCATGACCTCGACGCCCTTGTCGAAGTCGTCGCGGAACGACTGCGCGATGTCCTCGAGCTCGGCGATCCCGATCTCCGCGCCCTGCTCGGCGAGCATGCGGTTGCGCTTCGTCGTGATGTCGCGCGCGGCCACGCGGCCGACGACCCCGTCGTTGCGCTCACCTCCGGCGTTGAAGACCGGCATCTCGATGTATTCCTCGGTGCCGCAGTCGGCCTCGCGGATGATCACGTCCTGCGCGACGTCGACGAGCCGGCGCGTCAGGTAGCCGGAGTCGGCGGTGCGCAGCGCGGTGTCGGCGAGACCCTTTCGCGCGCCGTGCGTCGAGATGAAGTACTCGAGCACCGACAGGCCCTCCATGAAGTTCGCCTTGATCGGACGCTCGATGATTTCACCCTTCGGGTTGGCCATCAGCCCGCGCATCCCCGCGAGCTGTCGGATCTGCTTGAACGACCCGCGCGCGCCCGAGTTGGCCATCATGAAGATGGGATTGAGCTCGTCGAAGTTGCCCTCCATCGCGTCGGCGACCTCGTCGGTGGCGGCGTTCCACTTCTCGACGACCGCCTCGTGGCGCTCCTCCTGCGTGATGAGCCCCATGTCGTACTGGTCGGAGATCTCCGCGACCTGCTGCTCGTAGCGCTCGAGGATCGCGCGCTTCTCCTCGGGCACGACGACGTCGTTCTTGGAGATCGTGATCCCGGCGAGCGTCGCGTACTTGAAGCCGAGGTCCTTGAACGCGTCGAGCACGAGCGAGATCGCGGTCGCGCCGTAGGCCTGCACGAGCGCGTCGATCAGGCGCGTCGTGTCGCGCTTCTTCATCGCCTGGTTCACGAACGCGAACTTCGACGGGTCGAACTCGCTGCCGAGGGCCTCGGCGAGCGCGCGCTCGATGCGGTCGTTGTAAATGATGCGCCCGATCGTCGTGAGCACGTGCCCGCCCTCGCGTCCATAAGGACGGAACTCGGCGAGGTCGTGCAGCGTGACGACGCCCGCCTCGTAGGACAGCTCGGCCTCCTGAGCGGTGCGGAACACGTGCGGCCGCGGCTCTTTGGAGGGCCATTTGCCGCCCGTGAGCAGCTCGCGCTTCTCCTCCAGCTCCGTGGCCTCCGGGCCGTAGGTGAGGTAGTAGGCACCGAGGATCATGTCCTGCGTCGGCGTCGCGAGCGGCGCGCCGTGCGCGGGCGAGAGGATGTTGTTCGATGACAGCATCAGGATCCGCGCCTCGGCCTGCGCCTCGGCGGACAGCGGCAGGTGCACGGCCATCTGGTCGCCGTCGAAGTCGGCGTTGAACGCGTGGCACACCAGCGGGTGGACATGGATCGCCTTGCCCTCGACGAGCAGCGGCTCGAACGCCTGGATACCCAGGCGGTGGAGCGTGGGCGCGCGGTTGAGCAGCACGGGGTGCTCGTGGATGACCTCCTCGAGCACGTCCCACACCTCGCCGATCATCGAGTCGACCATCTTCTTGGCGGCCTTGATGTTCTGCGCGGACTTGCGCTCGACGAGCCGCGCCATGATGAACGGCTTGAAGAGCTCGAGCGCCATGATCTTGGGCAGCCCGCACTGGTGGAGCTTGAGGTAGGGCCCGGCGACGATGACCGAGCGACCGGAGTAGTCCACGCGCTTGCCGAGCAGGTTCTGGCGGAAGCGCCCCTGCTTGCCCTTGAGCATGTCCGAGAGCGACTTCAGGGGCCGGTTGCCGGGACCCGTCACTGGACGCCCGCGGCGGCCGTTGTCGAACAGCGCGTCGACGGCCTCCTGGAGCATGCGCTTCTCGTTGTTGACGATGATCTCGGGAGCGCCGAGGTCGAGTAGGCGCTTGAGGCGGTTGTTGCGGTTGATGACGCGCCGGTAGAGGTCGTTGAGGTCGGAGGTCGCGAAGCGGCCGCCGTCGAGCTGCACCATCGGGCGCAGCTCGGGCGGGATCACGGGGACCGCGTCGAGGACCATCATCTCGGGCTTGTTGCCCGACTGGATGAACGCCGAGACGACCTTCAGGCGCTTGACCGCGCGGGCCTGCTTCTGGCCTTTGCCCGTCTTGACCTGGTCCTCGAGCTCAACGCGTTCGGCCTGCAGGTCGACCTGCGCGAGCAGGTCGCGCACGGCCTCGGCGCCCATTCCGCCGCGGAAGTACTCGCCGAAGCCGTACGGCGAGCCGAAGCGCTCCTTGAGCTCGCGGAACGTCGCCTCGTCGTGCTCGATGTCCTTGGCTTTCATCTCGCGGAAGAGCTCCCACACGCGGTTCATCCGGTCGACGGCGTCCTCGATGTAGGCTTCGGTGTCGGCGATGTCGGCCTCGAACGACTTGCTGAGCTCCTTCGTGATGCGCTCGCGCTCCTCGTCGGAGATTTTCTGAAGGTTGACGTCGAGCGAGTCCGCCCACAGGTGGTCCTCGTCGTTGAAGTGCGTCTGTTTGCCCGTCTGCAGGTATTTCTCGCGGCGCTTGAGCGACTCGCGCAGCTCGAGCACACGCTCCTCGCGCTCGGCGGCGTAGGAGTCGAGCACCTTCGCGACCTCTTTCTCGAGCGTCGCGAGGTCCTTCCCGCGCGCCTCCTCGTCGACCCAGGTGACGATCGAGGCGGCGAAGTAGAGGACCTTCTCGAGTTCCTTCGGCGCCATGTCGAGCAGGTATCCGATGCGGCTGGGGACGCCCTTGAAGAACCAGATGTGGCTGACCGGCGCGGCGAGGTCAACGTGGCCCATGCGCTCGCGGCGGACCTTCGAGCGCGTTACCTCGACGCCGCAGCGCTCGCAGACGATGCCCTTGTAACGGACGCGCTTGTACTTGCCGCAGTAGCACTCCCAGTCCTTGGTCGGGCCGAAGATACGCTCGCAGAAGAGCCCATCCTTCTCGGGCTTGAGCGTGCGGTAGTTGATCGTCTCGGGCTTGGTCACCTCGCCGGAGCTCCAGCCGCGGATCTGCTTTGAAGACGCCAGGGAGATCTCGATGGCGTCGAAGTTGTTGATGTCAATCATGTGCTTTGTGCTTTCGCTAGCGGGTGAAACGGACGGTGCTGCGTGTGGCCCTTTGCGAGTCGCGGCGCGCGTGCGTGCTGCGGCGCTCGCGCCGGCGATTACGTCTCGGCGACGTTGCCCCCGTCGAGGTCCTCGAGCCCGTTGAGCTCGAGGCCGCCCTCGGCGAGCAGGTCGTCGTCGAGCGGCGCGTCGGCGGAGTCCTCGTCCTCGTCGTTGTCCTCCGCGCCCTCGGCCTGCGGCGTCTCCTCCCCCTCGACGGTCTCGTCGGCAGCGTCGCCGGCGAGCGCGCGCACGCCCGAGAGATCGATCCCGAGCTCCTCGGCGGCGCGCAGGAGGTCGTCGTCTTCGTCGCGGATCTCCTCGGGCGAGGCGATTCGGATCTGGATGTAATCGAAGCTCGAGCTCTTGGGCTCGCGCCCGCTGCGG
>DATBCA010000394.1:0-1570 GCA_036270715.1 Solirubrobacteraceae bacterium | reverse complement strand
CTGCGTGGCCATGTCGGCGAGCTTGAACTGGATCGCCTGGTGCTGGGCGATGGGCTTGCCGAAGGTCTTTCGCTCCTGCGAGTAGCGCAGCGCGAGCTCGAGCGCGCGCTGGGCGATGCCGACGCCGCGCGCGGCGACGTTAACGCGGCCCACCTCGAGCGCGTCCATCATCTGCGGGAAGCCCTTGTTGAGACCGGCGTCTTCGCCGCCGAGGATGTTCTCGGCGGGGCAGCGGTAGCCGTCGAACACGAGCTCGGTCGACTCGACGCCCTTGTAGCCGAGCTTCTTGATCTTCGGCGGCACGCCGAGGCCCTTCAACGCGCCGGTGTTCTCGCTCACGCCGGGCTCTTTTTCGGCGATGAAGCAGGTGAAGCCGCGGTGGCGCGGCTCGGCGTCGGGGTCGGTCTTGACGAGCACGAACACGAGCGTCGAGAGGAGCCCGTTGGTGACCCACATCTTCTGGCCGTTGAGCTCCCAGTAGCCGTCGTCGAGCTTCTTGCCCGTCGATTTGATCGCCTGCACGTCGGAGCCGAGCTCGGGCTCGGACAGCGAGAAGGCGGCGCGGATCTCGCCTGTGGCCATGCGCGGGAGGTACTTCTGGCGCTGCTCCTCGGTGCCGAACTTCATCAGCAGGTAGGAGCCGATGAAGTGCGTGTTGACGATTCCGGAGATCGAGATCCAGCCGCGCGAGAGCTCCTCGACGATCAGCGCGTACGTCGTGAGGTCGAGCCCCATGCCGCCGTACTCCTCGGGGATCGTCACGCCGAACAGCCCGAGCTCCTTCATCTGCTCGACGATCGGCTCAGGGAAGGAGTCCTCGTGGTCGTAGTGCTCGGCGTTCGGGATGATCTGCTCGTCGGCGAACTGGCGCACCATCTCGGTGATCGCGCGCTGCTCGTCGGTCATCTCGGCCATCTGTGACGCGGCTACGGCCATGCTCGCTCCAGCTCCCGCTTCGTGGTCTCGCAGGGAGAATAGCTGCATGAACTTCGCCGGCGACGTCGTCGATCGCCTCCCCCCCTCCGCGCTCGCGCTCGTCGAGCTGGCGCGTGACGGCTCGCGGCGCGAGTGGACGTTCGCGGAGGTCAGCGAGGGCGCGGCGCGCCTCGCGGGCGCGCTCGCGGCGCGCGGCGTGCGCCGCGGCGACGTGGTGATGACGGTGATCGGAAACCGGCCCGAGTGGGTGCTGTCGATGCTCGCGTGCTTTCGCATCGGCGCGGTCGCGCTGCCGTGCACCGAGCAGCTGCGCGCGCACGACCTGCGCATGCGCATCGAGGTGACGCGCCCGAGCCTGATCATCGCCGACGAGCGCGATCGCGCGGAGCTCGAGAGCGCGGCGCCGCAATGCCCGGTCGCGCTGATCGCCGACGACCAGCTGTTCGCGGCGCAGCCCGCGCCGCTGGCCGACCTCGGCGCGCGCGACCCCTGCCTGATCACGTTCACGAGCGGCACGGCGGGCGAGCCGAAGGCGGTCGTGCATGCGCAGCGCTACCTCGCGGGGCAGCGCGTGCAGGCCGAGCACTGGCTGGGCGCGCGCGCGGGCGAGCTCGTGTGGTGCACGGCGGGGAGC
>DATBCA010000393.1:0-1505 GCA_036270715.1 Solirubrobacteraceae bacterium | reverse complement strand
CTCGACCGCCTGAACCACAACCTCAACACGAGCGAGTCGCACTACGACAAGATCTGCTCGACGCACACGTACGCCGACCGCGTCCGCACGCTCGTCGCCGCCAAGAAATGCGGGATCGAGCCCTGCAGCGGCTTGATCCTCGGGATGGGCGAGCGGAGTGCCGACGTGGTCGACGTGAGCTTCCGCCTGCGCGAGCTCGAGGTGCCCTCGATCCCGGTGAATTTCCTGATCCCGATCGAGGGCAATCCGGTGCAGTCGGACGGCTCGCTCACACCCGAACGCTGCCTGCGCGCGCTGTGTCTCTTCCGTCTGGTGAACCCGCGCGCGGAGATCCGCGCCGCGGGCGGGCGCGAGGGGCACCTGCGCGGCATGGAGGCGCTCGCGCTCTGGCCCGCGAACTCGCTCTTCGTCGAGGGTTACCTCACGACTCGCGGCGACGCGATCGCGGAGACCTACCGCATGATCCGCGAAGCCGGCTTCGAGGTGGACGGCAACGCGCTGCAGCCGGGTGAGACGGCCGGCGGTAACGCCGCACAGGCGTTCCGCTTGCGCGGCGGAGCTCCGCTGCTGCGGCCCGAGGTCGCGCGCACCTAGCCATGCAAGGGCCCGCCTTCGCTCGCCTGCGGCTCGCTGCGCGTCGGCCGACTTCGTCGGCCTCCTCGCGATGAACCTATCGGAGATCGCCGCCGAGACGCTCGCCGAGATCCGCGCGCGCGGCACCCACCGCCGCATGCGCGTGCTCGAGGGGGCGCAGGCGCCGCGCATGCGCGTGGACGGGCGCGACGTGCTGCTCTTCGCGGGCGGCAACTATCTCGACCTCGCGCACCATCCCGAGGTGGTGGAGGCGTCCGCGCGCGCCGCGCGCGAGATCGGCTGCGCGGCGGGCGGGTCACGCCTGATCAGCGGAAACCTCGCTCTGCACGAGGCGCTCGAGGAGGAGCTCGCGAAGTTCTTCGAGACCGAAGCGGCGCTCGCGTGGAGCAGCGGCTACGCCGCGAACCTCGGCGTGATCCCGGCGCTGGTCGGCCGCAGCGACGCGGTGGTGTCGGACGCGCTCTCGCACGCGTCGATCATCGACGGCTGCCGGCTCTCGCGCGCCGCCGTGCTCGTGTTCCCGCACGGCGACCTCGCGGCGCTCGACGCTCGGCTCGCCGACGCCGCGCGCGCCCACCGCCGCGTGCTGCTCGCGATCGACGGCGTCTACAGCATGGACGGCGACGTGGCGCCGTTGGCCGAGATGGTGGAGGTCGCGAGGCGCCACGGCGCGATCGTGCTGCTCGACGACGCGCACGGCACTGGCACGCTCGGCGCGCGCGGGCGCGGCAGCGCGGAGCTGTGCGGCGTGGGCGAGGGCATCGACGTGCTGCTCGGCACACTCGGCAAGGGCCTCGGCTCGTACGGCGCGTTCGTGGCCGGCACGCGCGCATTGCGCGAGCTGCTCGTGAACACGGCGCGTTCGTTCATCTTCAGCTGCGCGCTAGCGCCTCCCCAGGTGGCCGCCGCGC
>DATBCA010000392.1:0-8077 GCA_036270715.1 Solirubrobacteraceae bacterium | reverse complement strand
CGTACCCTTCCGCGCCCGCTCCCACCCCGGGGTGCGCTTCGAAGATCTCGAGCGCCTCGTTCCAGTAGCGCGCGCGCACGCTCGCGACCGCCGTCAGCCGCCCGGGCGTGTTCGACGGCACCGGCGCGTTCGGGTCGGTGAGCGTGTGCACCGCGTGCGAGATGCTGCCCGTCAGCCCGCGGTGGCTGACCGCGAGCGCGCCCGCCGCCGCGACGATCGCGAGCGCGAGGAGCGCGAGCATCGTCGCGCCCGCGCGCCGTCGCGTCGCCGGCGACGGAGGCTGCCTGCCCGTCGCGAAGCCGATTCCTGCGCCTGCAAGCCCGAGCAGCACGAGCACGACCGCGAGCAGCACGCCCAGCTGGTGCCCCGCGGAGGTGCGCGCGGACAGCGCCACGCTGTCGCTCGAGAGCGCGTGCGTCGAGAACGCGAACGCAACGACGATCCCCGCGCCGATCGCCCCCACCACGAGCACGCTCGCCCCGCGCAGGCGCAGCGGGACGATGCAGAACCACACCGCCGCGCCGACCAGCAGCGCCGCGAGCGCACCGCGCGAGTACGCGAGCATCACGGTCGTGAGAGTCAGCCCCATCGCCGGGTACGCCGCCGCGCGCAGCAGCGCGTGCCCGTCGCGGCGCGCTCCCAGCCACAGGCAGCCGATCGCTCCCATCGCCGCCGTCAGGCCCGTCGCGTTCCAGTAGCTGTACGGCGCGCGCAGCCGCGCGTATACGTCGTTCGCGTCGAGCTGGTCGGGGAACACCTTCGTCAGCAGCGCGTAGCCGCATACGATCGCAGCCGCCAGCGTCACGCCGCCGATGACCGCGCCGAAGCGCGCCGGCACCGACCGCGCGAGCACCACCGCCGCTGCGAACAGCGCCGTGTAGGCCAGCATCCTGCCCGCGTCGCGATAGCTCGCGTCGGGCGCCACCGACCACACGATCGAGAGCGCCGTCAGCGCCGTGAACGCGACCAGCAACGCGATCGCCCACGATGCCGGCGCACCCAGCCGCGCGCGCCGCGGCGCGAACAGCAGCAGCGCCGCCACGCCCGCGCCCGAAGCCATCGTCAGCACGATCTCGACCGTCGTCATCGTCGACAGCGTCAGGCCGCCACCCGCGACGAACACCACGAAGCAGACGACCCCCGCGACCGCCAGCGTCGGCCACAGCTTGTCCGCACGCGCCGCTTCGCGCGCGAGCGAGCGCGCGATCCGCTTGGCGGTCAGCGTCGCGCCGGCGCGCGGGCGGCGGGGCGGGGGGGCCGATCCTCCGCCGGGGGACGCAGGGCCGCTCTCCTCGCCGAACGCGATCTCGAGCGGCGATCTGCGTTCAGCGGGCGGAGCGCTTCCAGACACGGTTTCGGATCGTCCGTCCCGCGAGCGCGAGTGCTCCCGCGGCGATCAGCGCGAGAACGGCCAGCAGCGAGTTGGGCAGCGAGCTGAAAGCCGAGGAGACGTCCGCGTGGATGACGCCTGGATGGATCAGCTGGTTGCCAAACCGCAGCGGCGAGGAGGGCGTGCGTGCGAGTGCCGCGATGCCGCGCTGCTCGGCCGGCGTCAGCGGTGTCGCGCTCACGCCTCCGCCGCCCGCCGGCCCGGATCCACCCGCGCCCGCCGCCGCGAGCTGCGCGCGCCGGATCTCGTTCGCGCACGGCGAATACTCTTCGACTTCCGTCGGCAGCTCCTGCAGAGCCCGGCGGTAGTCCTGCTCGCTGTAGCCGCCGATCGGCTTGCCCTGCGCGCAGCGTTCGATGATCGTCGACCCGACGTCCGCGCGCGCGGGCGTCGCGAGCCACAGAAGCGCCGCGAGGAGCGCCGGCGCGAGCAGCGCCGCGCGCGCCCGCACGAGTCGACGTACGGGATCGGGCCGGATGTGAGAGGGCACGCTTGTCATCCCCCGCCTGCGAACGCTATCGCCCGCGCGAGCGGCCGACCGCCGCGAGGGCCTCGCTGAAACCTCGCGCCCACGCGTCGTGGCTGTACTCGAGCACCGCCTGCGCGCCCGCCTGCGCGTAGCGCGCGCGCAGCTCGGAGTCCTCCGCGAGCGCTCGCATAGCGCGAGCCAGATCCGCGCTGTCGCCCGCGCGCACCACTATGCCCGTCACGCCGTCGCGTACGAGGCCGCCCGCGGCCGCTCCCACCGCGTCGCTCGCGATTACCGCCGCTCGGCAGTTCATCGCCTCGTTCACTACCAGGCCCCACGGCTCTCGAAACGTACGCGTCGCGATCGACGGCACCACCACCACGTCCGCACCCGCATACATCGCTCGCAGCTCCCGCACGCTCGCGCGGCCCGCGTGGATCACGCCGGGCATGCTCGCCTCGCCTGCGCGCACGCTCGCGCGCTCGCCGCCGACCAGCGCGAGCGACGCGCCGGCGCGCGCGAGGTCGCTTGCGCGCCACGCCGCCAGCAGCACCGCGATTCCCTTCTCCGGAGCCTCGCGCCCGACGAACAGGAAGCGCGTGCTCGCCCCGGGGCTCCACGGCCCCGCGCGCTCGTCGCCGCCCGCGCGCCAGAAGTCGTTGTCCACCGACTGCCGCGCCACGTACACGTTGTGTGCGCCGTGCGCGCGCGCGTACGCGCTCACGTGCTCTCCGTAGGTGACGACGGCGTCTGCCGAGTGGTACAGCCGCCTCAGCGGCAGGTAGGTGAACGCGTGCGCGGGCGTGCGCGGGTGTGCCCACAGCGAGGTCCACAGGATCACCGCGGAGCGCGCCGCACGCGCCCCCGCCCACCCGGCGAGCGGAGCGAGGCGGCCGCCGGTGGACACGACCACCGCGCGGAACTCGCGCGAGCCCGCCACGCGGGCCAGCTCGACGGGGTGGACGTGTCTGTGGGGGAACGGCATCTCCCCCTCAAACACCGGGCCCCCGTGTTTGGCGCGCCCTCCGTACAGCGCGACGACGATGCCCTCGCGCTCGTGCAGGCGCGCGAGCGCCCCGACGCGATACGCGGGCGCGTGCCCCGTCGCGAACAGGACGGGCTTCACCGCAGCGCGCGCTCGTACGCTGCGAGCGTCTGCCGGCCGCACTCATCCCACGTGAAATGCGCCGCGACCGTCGCCCGCGCTCGCTGGCGCGCCTCGCGCAGGCGGTGCGGATCGGAGAGGAGCTCGTCGATGCGCTGCGAAAGTCGCTCGATGTCGCCCGGCGGGACCAGCACGAGGCCGTCGCCGGCCGCCGCGATCTCCTCCGGCCCCGGCTCGCCGCGGCAGCCGATCGCGGGCACCCCCCCGGCCATCGCCTCGATGTATGCGACCCCGAACGCCTCGTCCGTCGAGGGCATCACGAACAGCGTGCTGCGCCGCGCCACCTCGATCGCCTCCTCAGGCGGGAGCTGCCCGTGGAAGTCGACACGGTCGGACACGCCCAGTCGCGAGGCGAGGCCCTCGAGCGCCGTGCGCTCGGGACCGTCGCCGACGATCGCGTAGCGCAGCGTCGGGTGGCGCGCCGCGAGCACCGCGAGCACACGCATCACGTCCGCGTGGCGCTTGCGCGCGACGAGATGCGCGACCGTCACCAGTGCCGGCGGTCCCTCGCGGCGCGCGACCCAGCTCGCCGGTGGCATGTCGGCGCCCAGGTGCACGACCGCCGTGTCGCGCGCCCCGCGCGCACGCGCGAGCTCGGCGACGCCGCCGCTGTTCGCAAGCACGAGCCGCGCCGAGCTCAGCGTCCGCTCCACCGCCGCCGCACCACCGCGCGCGCGCGACGCCGTGTACAGCACGTCGCCGCCGTGGACCGACACGAGCAGCGGCGCGCGGTAGGCGGGCAGCCGCGCGGCCGCTCGCCGCCACGCATCGCCTGCCGGAACCGCGTTGTGGGCGTGCACGAGGTCGTACGGGAAGCGCCTGCGCACGCGCCGCAGAAGCGCGGCGACGGCCGGCGCCGCCCACGCCCCCCAGCGCGCGTAAGCGCGCTCGCGCGGCGGCGAGACGTACGGGATGTACGTGATCGCGATGCCGTCGCGAACCTGCTCGCGCGGCTCCGTCAGCAGCGCCGACAGCGCGCGGCGCACCGCCGCGGGACCGCCGGCGAGCGACGCGCGCGGCGGCACGAGGCGGTGCAGCACGAATACGCGCACATCGGCCCCCGCGTCCACGGCCGCGATTGCCTGCCGGTGTGCCCAGATGCCGAGCACCGGGTCGCGCCGGCTGGGGTAGAACTCCGCGAGGACGAGGACCTTCACCAACGACGGTGCCTCTCGAGCGTCGCGCGCGCGTGCGCTGCCGCGAGATACGGCCGTCGCGAGAGGAGCTCGCGCGCCTCCTCGATCGCGCCCTCGCGCGAATAGCCGGCCGCCACCGCACCCGCGCGATGACGGATCGCGACCGAGTCCACGACACCGCACCGCCAGCCGTGCTCGCGTGCGAGCGCCGCCCAGTGCGCGTCGAGGCCCCAGCCCATGCGTGTGTCCGGGAACGGCGTGAGGATCGCGACCGTGTCGCGATGGAGCGCGGTCACCGGGCCGATCTCAACCATCCCAGCGACCCGCACCACGCTCCCGAGCTGCCTTCGCGTGTGCCGCCAGGCCGCGTGAGATGCCAGGCGGTGAGCGGGCTGCGCGAGCCGCAGATCGAAGCGCTCGCACAGGAACACGAAGCGGTCGAGGAACCCGCGCGGCAGCTGGACGTCGTCATCGACGATCAGCAGCCACTCGCGGCCCTCGAGCGGGTACTCCGCGAGCAGCCGGTTGACGTTCTCGAACTTTCCTGCGCCGTCCGCAGGGCGCGTCGCAAACTCGACCTCATGGCGCGAACGAGCGAGCTCGACACGAGCCGCGCGCGCGAGCGACGCGTGCTCGGGACGCTGCACGCCGAGTACGAGCACACGGCGGCGCGGCGGGGCGGAGCGCGCTGCGCGCGCGAGACGCGCGCGCCGGCCGCTCGCGATCTCGATCGCGTCGATGCCGGCGTCGAGGAGCTCGCGGCGCAGCGCGTCGACGCCCGCGACCGTGCCGCTTTCGCCGGACAGGAAGTCGTCGGCGGCCGTCGCGCCCTGCGCGGAGTCGCCGCCCGGCGCGGCGCGACCCGCGCGCGCCGAGTCGCCGCGGGTCGCGGGCGCTCGCGCGAGACGTTCGCGCGCCGCTTCGCGTACGCGCCCCGCGCTGTGCGCGACCATCGTCAGCCCCGCCGGGCAGCGCCTGCGCACGACGTGGCCCGCGCAGCGCGCCAGCGTGATCAACTCGGCACCGATCGGCGGCGCGATTCCGCGGCGCGCATCAAAGCGCCGCGCCGCGCGTCCGCGCGTGTGCGCGACGCGCGAGAGCGCGGGCAGGCGCGCGTCTGCGCCCGCGCGGCGGTGCTCGATCTCCGCGGCCGCCACGTACATCGCGCCGCTCGTCGTGGAGGGCGAGCCATTGGCGGACGCGAGCCGCTCCTGCCACTCCTGCTCGTCGCCGCCGTGCTCGATCGAGACGTCGAACGCGCCCACGCGCTCGAGCGCGCCCCGCCGGATCGCCATGTTCGCGCCCCACGCGAGCGCCGTAGGCGTGTCGGCAGGCCCGAGGTCGAGCGAGGTGATCGGAGGTTGCTCGCGCCCGCAGCTGCGCGGCCGCCCACGGCCCTCCAGGCGCGCGCGGATGGGGCCCGTGAACACGTCCACGTCGGGGTAGCGCTCGGCGGCACCTGCGAGCGCCTCGAGCCAGCTCTCGGCGGCGCGCACGTCGTCGTCGACGAACACCACGAGCTCGCCGCCGGACCGTTCGACGCCGGTGTTGCGCGCGGCGTTCAGCCCGCGTGGATGCGCGTGGGGCGCGTAGCGCGCTCCGAACCGCGCGGCGAGCTCGCGCGCGGCGCGCGTGTCGCCCGCGTCGTCGACAACGAGCACCTCGGCGCCCGCCCGCGTGGCCTGGGGGGCGATCGACGCGAGCGCGACCTCCAGGTACTGCGGGCGCGAGCGCGTCGGAATCACAACGGAGACCGTCGGTCGCGTCATCGCCGCAAGTCTAGGTTTGATCCGCGCCGAGCCGGCCGGCGAATACGCTGGTCGTTGCGCGGTGGTCCTATTCCTGCACAACCGCTATCGCACGACCGGCGGCGAGGAGCGGGTCCTCGAGGACCTGATGTGGCTCGTTCGCGACCGCCTCGGCGAGCCAGTGGAGCTCTTCTCGCGCAGCTCGAGCTCCGTCGCGCGAGCGACCGCCGCCGCGGGGCTGCTGCGCGGCGGCCTCGACCCCGACGACGTCGCCAAGGCGGTCAGGCTGAGCGGAGCGCGTCTGGTGCACGCGCACAACCTCCACCCGACGCTCGGCTGGCGAGGACTCGCGGCCGCGCGGGCCGCGGGTGCGCCAGTGGTGCTGCACCTGCACCAGTACCGCCTCGTGTGCGCGAACGGCGTGTGCTTTACGAAGGGCGATGACTGCACGCGCTGCCACGGGCGCAACACGCTTCCGGGGGTCCTGCACAACTGCCGCGGAAGCCGCGCCGAGTCGCTCGTCTACGGCCTCGCGCTCGCGCTGTGGCAGCGGCGCATCGTCGAGCACGCGGACGTCGTGATCGTCCCGAGCGCGTTCGCGCGCGAGCGCCTGCGTGCCCTCGGCGCGCCGCTGGTCGATGAGCGCGTGCGCGTGCTCGCTCCGCCGCTGCGCGCGCTCGAGCCCGCCGGTGAAGCCGGGCAAGGCGGGGGCACGAGAGCGGTGGGCGCCGCGCGCGGGTACGCGCTCGTCGTCTCCCGCCTCTCGCACGAGAAGGGCGTCGACGTCGCGATCGACGCATGCCGGTTGGCCGGCATCGACCTCGTGGTCGCGGGCGACGGCCCGGAGCTCGAGGCGCTACGCGCACGCGCAGGTGGTGCGAACGTGGAGTTCGTGGGCCGGGTCGACGACGACGCGCTCGCGCGGCTGCGCGAGCGCGCGGCGGTCGCGCTCGTGCCTTCGCGCTCCGCGGAGACGTTCGGGCTTGCCGCCGCCGAGGCGCTCGCCGCGGGGGTGCCCGTCGTCGCGAGCAGCGTCGGCGCCCTCGCCGACCTCGTCGACGAGAGCGCGCTAGTGCGCCCGGGCGACGCGCGCGCGCTCGCATCGGCCATCGGGCGCGTCGCCGGCGACCGCGCTTCGGCCCGGAGCGGCCTCGAGCGCGTGCGCGCGCTGTGCGCGCCGGACGTCGTTGCGCGCGGGCTCGCCGACGCGTACGAGCGCGCCGCTGCGCTCGCCCCTGCGCATACGCTCACGCGATGAACGCAAGCGCACGCGCCGCGGTGCCCGCCCCGGCGCGTACGCTCAGGCGATGAACGCACGCGCGGCGAGCACGCCGGCGGCCGCGGACGGGCGGAGAGGCACGGGGCCGAGCGCGCTCGTGACCGGGATCGCCGGACAGGACGGCTCGTTCCTCGCCGAGCTCCTGCTCGACGAGGGCTACACCGTGACGGGCGTCGTGCGCGGCGGCTCCGCCGGATCGCTCGGCTGCTCCGAGCACCTTCGCGAGCAGCTGTCGCTCGTGCGCGGCGACCTGCTCGAGCCCGCGGCGCTGCGCGTCGCGATCGAGGAGGCGCGCCCGCGCGAGATCTACCACCTCGCCGCGCCTTCGTTCGTGCCCGCTTCCTGGGATGCGCCGGGCGCGACGCTCGCGGCGATCGCGGGCTCGGCGGCGGCGATCCTCGAGGCGGTGCGCGAGGTCGACCCGACCGCGCGCGTGTTCGTCGCCGCGTCCGGGCTGATCTTCGGAGACGCGGGCGAGAGCCCGCAGAGCGAGGACTCGCCATGCCGGCCCATGACGCCGTACGCGATCGCGAAGCTCGCGGCGCACCAGCTCGTGGGCGCGATGCGCGATCGCGATGGCCTGCACGCGAGCTCGGGGATTGCGTACAACCACGAGTCCGAGCGCCGGCCGGAATCGTTCGTGACGCGCAAGATCACACGCGCCGCGGCCGCGATCGCGCTCGGGCGCGAGCGCGAGCTGACGCTCGGGGACCTCGGCGCGGTGCGCGACTGGTCGTTTGCGGGCGACGTCGTGCGCGCGATGTGGCTGATGCTCCAGCAGGAGAGCGCCGACGACTACGTGCTCGCGAGCGGCGTAGGACGCACGGTCGCGGACTTCGTGCGCGCGGCGTTTGCCTGCGTGGAGCTGGACCCCGACGACTACGTGCGCG
>DATBCA010000391.1:0-9432 GCA_036270715.1 Solirubrobacteraceae bacterium | reverse complement strand
ATCGCCGCGCTCCCGGCGCCGGTGGTCGTCCCGGTGCACCCGCGCACGCGCGAGCGCCTCGCGCAGAGCGGTCTGCGCTCAGAGCTCGAGGCGATCCCGCAGATCGTACTCACGGAGCCGCTCGGCTACGGGGAGTTCGGCTCGCTTCTGTACCACGCGCGCGCTGTGGCGACGGACTCGGGAGGCGTGCAGAAGGAGGCGTACCTGGCGGGAGTGCGCTGCGTGACGCTGCGCGCAAACACGGAGTGGGTCGAGACTGTGAGCGCGGGCTGGAACACACTCGTGGACCTCGACGCGGAGAAGGCGCGCGCCGCGATCGAAGCCGAACCGCCGGCGGCGCGGCCGCAGCTCTACGGCGACGGCCGCGCGGCGGAGCGCTGCGTGGCGGAGATCGACGCGCTGTAGAGCGTCTCAGGCGCTGCTGAAGGGCTGCTCCTCGACGACGGTGCCGGCGCCGGAGAGCTCGAAGGCGCTGTGCAGTAGCTGCACGGCTCGCTCGACGTGATCGCGCTCGATCACGCACGAGATCTTGATGGGCGAGGTGGAGATCATGTCGATGTTTATGTCCTCGGCGGCGAGGACGGAGAAGAACTTGGCGGCAACGCCGGGGTTAGAGCGCATCCCGGCGCCGATGATCGAGACCTTGCCCATGTCCTCGTGCGCCACGAGCTCGTCGTACGACTCGCCTGCCAGCGACTCGAGGACGGCGCGCGCGGTGCGCAGGTCCGCGCGCAGCACGGTGAACGAGATCTCGGCGCGAGCGCCTGCGGAGACGGGCTCGCTCTGGACGATCATGTCGACGTTGACGTTGGCGTCGGCGAGCGCGCCGAAGATGCGCGCGGCGGCGCCGGGTTCGTCGGGGACGCCGACGAGCGCGACGCGCGCCTCGGCGGTCGAGTGGGTGACGGCTGTGATGAGCGGCTGCTCCACGGTTTCGGTCTCCGAGAGCACAACGGTACCGGGCGCGTCCTCGAAGGCGGAGCGGCAATGGATGCGCACGCCGTGGTTGCGGGCATACTCGACCGAGCGCAGCTGCAGCACACCGGCGCCGGAGGCGGCCATCTCGAGCACCTCCTCGAAAGAGATCGTGGAGAGCTTGCGCGCGTCGGGGACGATGCGCGGGTCGGCGGTGTAAACGCCGGCGACGTCGGTGTAGATTTCGCAGACGTCGGCGCCGAGCGCCGCGGCGACCGCTACGGCGGTCGTGTCAGACCCACCGCGCCCGAGCGTCGTGACGTTGCGGGCGGTGCTCGAGATCCCCTGAAAGCCCGCGACGAGCACGATGTTGTCCTCGTCGAGCGCGCCGCGGATGCGGTCGGCGCGGACGTCGAGGATGCGCGCCTTGGTGTGCGACTCGTCGGTGACGATTCCTGCCTGCGAGCCGGTGAGGGAGATCGCGCGGTGGCCCAGGTCCTTGATGGCCATGGCGCAGAGGGCGCACGAGATGCGCTCGCCGGTCGATAGCAGCATGTCCATCTCGCGGTCGTCGGGGTCGTCGGAGACCTCCTCGGCCATGGCGATGAGCTCGTCGGTCGTGGAGCCGCGCGCGGAAAGCACGGCGACCACGCGCGTGCCGCGCTCGCGCGTGTCGACGATACGCCGCGCGGCGCTCTTGATGCGCTCGGCATCGGCGACAGAGGTGCCGCCGAACTTCATGACGACCAGGCCCGACATTCCCAGCGCAGGATATTGCCCGTCAGACGGCGCGCCGGCCGGCGAATGCCTTGCCGAGCGTGACCTCGTCGGCGTACTCGAGGTCGGAGCCGACGGGCAGGCCGCTGGCGAGCCGCGTGACGGTGACGTCGGGCGCGCGCTCGCGCAGCTCCTCCGCGATGTGCAGCGCCGTGGCCTCGCCGGTCGTGGTGGGGTTGGTGGCGAGCACGACCTCGCGCACGCGCGCGGGCTCGCCGGCGGCGACGCGCGTGAGCAGCTCGGCGATCTTGAGGTCCTCGGGATCGACGCCCTCGATCGGCGAGAGCGCGCCGCCGAGCACGTGGTAGACGCCGTCGTACTCGTGCATGCGCTCCATGGGGATGACGTCGCTGGGCTCCTCGACGACGCAGATGACGCCGTGGTCGCGGCGCGGATCTGTGCAAATGCGGCAGCGGGACTCGTCGGTGAGGTTGAAGCAGACCTCGCACAGCCCGATCTTCTCCTTGACCTCGAGCACGGCCTGCGCGAGCGCTGTGCCGTCCTCCTGCGACGCGCGCAGGATGTGGAAGGCGAGCCGCTGCGCGGTGCGGTTGCCGATACCGGGAAGCTTGGAGAGCTCGGTGATCAGCCGCTGGACGGGTGGCGCATACGAGGTGCTCACAGCCCGGGCAGGCCGAGGCCGCCGAGGTTGCCGAGCTCGCCGAGGTCGAGGCCGCCGGAGGCAACCTCGAGCTTGCGCGCGGCGAGCTCCTGCGCCAGGCGCAGGCCCTCGTTGACGGCGGCGAGGACGATGTCCGCGAGCATCTGCGCGTCGTCGGGGTCGATGGCGGCGGGATCGATGGAGAGGGCGCGCACGGTGAGATCGCCGCCGACGGTGACGGTGACGATGCCTCCGCCCGCGGTGGCCTCGACGGTTTCGCTGGCGAGCGCCTCCTGCGCGTCCTGCATCTGGCGCTGCATCTTCTGAACCTGCGCGAGCATCTGCTGCATACCGCCGCGCTGCTGCTTCGCCATCTAGACCCCCTGTCCCTCGCTGACGCCCACCTCGGCCGAGTCCGGCGGGTCGGGGGGCAGCTCCTCGGCGTCGAACTCCTCCATGAAGCGCGCGACCCATTCCTGCTCGCTGCGCGGCGCGCCGCTCTCATCCTCGCGCACGTCGAGCTCTTCGCGCAGCTCGTAGGAGAGGCGCCAGCGCCCGCCGGCGAGGTCGCCGAGCGCGGAGGCGACGGTGGCGCGGTTGGCTCCCGACTCGGCCTTCTTCTTGAGAAACGAGGCCGAGGAGGGAAACGCGACCGTGAGCTCCTCGCCGTCGAGCGCGACGGGCCTGGCCTGCTCGATGAGCGCGGCGAGCATCGCGTTGGCACCGCGGACGAGGTCGATGACGGCGGGCCACAGCGCGCGCACCGACTCGAGGTCGCGCGCGCCCTCGCGCGCGCGCGCAGCGGCCTCGTCGCGAGGCTCCGACAGCGCCGCCGGCGGATCCGCCTGAGACTCGGACAGCGCCGCCGGCGGATCCTCCTGGGCGGCCGCCACAGGCGCGCGGGCGGGTGTGGGCGCGGGTCCAGGTGCGCCCGCCCCCACGGGCGCGGGCGCAGCGGCGGACGCCGGTGGCGGCGCCTGCGCGGGCGCGGTCGCGTCTGCCGGCGGATCGGAGGACGCGACGGCGGACACGGGCGGGCGCCCGGCCTCGAGGCGTTCGATGCGCTCGAGCAGGGCGCGGGTGGAGTGATCGACGGAGGGCTTGGCGGCCTTCACGAGCGCGAGCTCGAGGCGCGTGCGCTCCTCGGCGCCGGCGCTCATGGCCTCGAGCGCGATGCCCAGCTCCTCGAGCAGGCGTACAACGACGGGAGTTGGGACGCGCGCCGCCTGCTGGGCGAGCGCGTCGTCGGCGTCAGCGGTGAGCGAGAGCTCGGCGGGGACTTCGCCCAGCGTCTGCACGACGAGCAGCTCGCGGGCGCGAGACTCCAGGTCGCGTGCGAACGCGGCAGCGTCGCGCCCCTGCTCGAGAAACTCGCCGAGGGAGAGCAGGGCACCGCGCGCGTCCTCGCCGGCGACGGCGTCAACGGTGCGGGCGAGCAGCTCGGAGTCGGCGACGCCGAGCACGGAGAGGACGTCGTCGAGCTCTATCTCACGTCCGCTGAAGGTGACCAGCTGCTCGAGCGTGCCGAGCGCGTCGCGAAAGCTCCCGGCGGCCGAGCGCGCGACTGCGGCGACGGCCTGCGCGGGGATCTCGATCGACTCGGCCTGCGCGGTGCGCCGCACGACGGTGGCGATCTGCTCGATCGAGGGACGGTGGAAGTCGAAGCGGTGACAGCGGTCGATGACCGTCGCGGGGACCTTGCGCGCCTCGGTGGTGGCGAGCACGAAGGTGGTGTTCGGCGGCGGCTCCTCGAGGGTCTTGAGGAACGCGTTCCACGCGGCGGTCGAGAGCATGTGCGCCTCGTCGAGGATGTAGACCTTGCGCCTCCCGCTGACGGGGGCGTAGGCGACGCTCTCGCGCAGCTCGCGGATGTCGTCGACGGAGTTGTTCGACGCGGCGTCCATCTCGATGACGTCGAGCGAGCTGGCGTTGGCGATCGAGCGACACGAGTCGCACACGCCGCAGGGCTCGACGGTCGGTCCGCGCTCGCAGTTCAGGCACGCGGCGAGGATCTTCGCGACCGAGGTCTTGCCAGTCCCGCGCGAGCCGACGAACAGGTAGGCGTGGTGGACGTTGCCACGCTGGACGGCGTTGCGAAGCGTTTTGACGACGGCCTCCTGGCCGACGACCTCGGCGAACGTTCGCGGCCGATGGCGGCGATAGAGGGACTGCGGCTGCTCGGGGTGCTCCGCCGGGGGCATGTGCGCCCGAGTCTACCCACGGCCGCGAGCGCGTCCGCCGGGCCGCCGGCCGCCTGGTCGCAGCGAGCGGATAGCGTGCGCGCTCGTGTTCAAGGCGCATCAGGTCCGCCGCTAGCGCGTGCTGGCGCTGCCGGCGATCCTCGCGGGCGCGGCGCTCCTGCGCGCCGTCGCGGGCGTCGGCTTTGCGAACTACGACACGCTCTACGCGCTCGCGTGGGGCGGGCAGCTCGCGCGCGGCTCGACGCCCGCCTACGAAACGGCGATCGCCCCGACCCCCCACCCGCTCGTCGAGCTCGTCGGCCTCGTCCTCTCGCCGCTGTCGCCGCGGGCGATCGAGGACGTCGCGGTGGCACTCGGCTTCATCGCGCTGGCGGCCTGCGGCTGGGTCATCTACGCGCTCGCCGAGCGGTGGTTCGGCCGCGCGGCGGGCGTCCTCGCGGCGGCGATCTTCCTCACGCGCGTCCCCGTCCTCTCCTACGGCGTGCGCGCCTACATCGACATCCCCTACCTCCTGCTGGTCCTCTGGGCGCTCCTGCTGATCGCGCGCGATGCACACAAGCCGGTGGCGCCCCTCGCCCTCCTCGCCGCGGCAGGTCTGCTGCGCCCCGAGGCGTGGGTGTTCTCAGGCCTTTATCTGTTCTACGTGCTGGATTGGATGCCGACTTGGGCTCGGCGGCTGCTCGCGCGCGCGGGCGCCTCGCGCGCGCCCGCGCGACCGCGCCGCTCGCGAACCGAGGTCGTGCCGCTCGTCCTCCTCGCCGCATCGGCTCCGCTGGTATGGCTCGCGACCGACCTCACGATCACCGGCGACGTCCTCTGGTCTTTGAAACACACTCGCCACACCGCCCACGAGCTGGGTAGGGTCACGGGGATCGCCAACGTGCCGCAGTACATCCCGCGGCGGGTCGGCGAAATCCTGCGCCCGCCCGTGCTCGCCGGGGGAGTGCTCGGGCTCGGACTCTCGCTCTGGTGGCTGCGCGGGCGCGCGCTCGTGCCCGCGGCCGCGGGACTGCTCGCGGTCGTCGTGTTCGCCGTGTTCGCGACGCTCGGCCTTCCGATCAACAGCCGCTACGCGTTCCTCACCGCGGCGATCGGCTGCGTGTTCGCGGGCGCGGGAGTCTTCGGCTGGAGCGTCCTGCCGAGCGAGGACCGCCGGCGGCGGCCGTGGATCGCGGCCGGAGCGATCGTGCTGATCGCGCTGATCGCGTACACGCCCGCGTCGATCAAATCGGCGCATCGCGAACTGACGAAACTGGCGCGCCAGGAAGGCATCCAGGACGACCTGATCGCGCTCGTCAAAGGCCACGCGATCTCGCTGCGCTGCGGACCGGTGGGCGTGCCGAACCACGCGCCGGTGCCGCTGCTGGCGCTGTACATGGAAGCGAGCCCGCGCGATATCGCGAATCTCGCGGTGCAGCAGCAGCGGACCGGCGTGTATGTGGATCCGGCGTCGAAGGACGTCGAAACCGCGTACGTGCTCGACCCCAGGGACCCGATCGTGAGCGTGAGCGTGCCGCCGGGGTTCGGCGAGGTCGCGGCGAACCGCTCGTGGATCATCTTCGAACGCTGTGCCTAGGCGACAGGTGGACCGTGCACCCCTCGTCGAGGCCCTGTGTCCGGGCGCCTGATCGGCCTCCGCGACTCCGGCCCGAGCGCTCCCGCTGCGCGTGGCGGGGATCGCTTAAGGCTGCTTCCTTCCGGACCTGACCTGGTTCACAAGCCGTCACCGCACGGGACTCGCGCCATCGACGCCCCGTAGGCCGGAGCGACCGGAGCAGACCCCCTCGGAGGGGAGTTCAGCCCCGCTAGAGCGGATTGCGGGTGCAGGGCACCGCTACCTCCCCGCCTAGCACGGTCCGCGACCGATGCTAGCTGCTCCCGCGTGCGGGCGCCGCCGCGGTCGGCTCGCTCCCGTTATGCTGCGCGACCGTGAACACACTCAGCGAAATCCCCGCACAGCTTTTCCGAACCCGCGCACGCGCGGGCCTGACCGTCCTCGCGCTCGGCGCCGCGGCGTTCGCCGCAGGGTGCGGCTCGGGCGGATCGAGCACGATCACGGTCGGCAACGAGAACAAGGCCGACAGCGCGCTCGTCGGCTCCGGCAGCCCGGCCTCGACCACGCCGACCACCCCGACCACGCCGACCACGCCGACGAGCGGCGTGCTCGCGACCGAACCGACGGTCACGCCGCCCACAGGCGCGGCGCCGACGAAACTCGAAACCAAAGACCTAATCGTCGGGCCGGGCCCCGTAGCGAAAGCTGGCCAGTCGGTGACGGTGAACTACGTCGGCGTGCTCTTCAAAGGCGGAAAAGAGTTCGACGCGTCGTGGAAACGCAAAGAACCGTTCACGTTCACGCTCGGCAACGGCTCAGTCATCAAGGGCTGGGATCAAGGCGTGGCCGGCATGAAAGTCGGCGGCCGGCGTGAGCTCGTGATCCCGTCGAACCTCGCATATGGATCGAAAGGCGGGGGCGCATCGATCCCGCCGAACGCGCCGCTCGTGTTCGTCGTCGACCTGCTCGGCACCTAAACGCCGATCACGCGCGAGCTGGCCGCAGCCCTCTGCGCCGCCGCGCTGGCGCTCGCCGCGGCCGCGGCGACGCTCGCCGGCTGCGGCAAGCCGGACGCGCCGGTGCCCGCCGAGCTCGCGCTGGAGCGCGAAGACCTGATCGCGAGCGCGCACGCGCTGGCGGCGGTCGAGGCGCCGGTCGCGCGCGAGGTCGCGGCGACGAAGAGCGTGTGGCCGTCGATCGCGAAGGGGCTTTCGCCTTCGTCCGCGCCGCTGCGCGCGCAGCTCGAAGCGGCGTCCTGGAGCGCGGCGGCGCTGCGCGTTCCGGCGCCGCTCGGCGAAGCAGAATCGCGCTCGCTGACGGGCCCCTCGACGGCGATAGCCGGCACGTACCGCACGTTCGCGGTGCTCGCGCGCGGCGGCTGGCGGCTGATCGCAGCCGACGCGCGCGCGATCCAAGGCGGATCGGCAGCCGCGGCGAGCTTCGCGCGCGCGAACGTCCCCCTTTACATAGAGAGCGTGTACGACGCCCATTTCGCCCTCGCGCAGATCGGCAAGAAGGTTCGCAAAGCGTTCCACGACCTCGGCGACGCGAAGATCTTTGGAAGCACGCTGACGCAGGCGCAGGTCGATGCGATCTCGAGCTTCTACTCCGAATCAAACGACCTCCTGACGCCGCACGCCGCGACCAAGCTGGGCTCGTAACGGCCCGGCAACACGAACCGGTCAGGCGCCACGCGGCGCGGCCCTAAGATCACTCTGGTATGGCGGTGAGCGTCCTCACTCCTGCCGATGTCGCGTCTGTTGGCTCGCGCGTGGTCGCGAGCGTGGGCGCCGCCGTGAAGGTGCCGGAGCGGGTCCTGAACGACGTTCTCATCGCGCTGGTCGCGGGCGGTCACGTGCTGATAGAGGACGCGCCCGGCGTCGGCAAGACGGCGCTCGCGCGCGCGCTCGCGCGCTCGATCGACGCGGACTACGCGCGCATCCAATGCACGTCGGACCTGCTGCCCTCGGACGTGGTTGGAACCAACGTGTTCAACCAGCTCGACGCGCGCTTCGAGTTTCGCGGCGGCGCGATCTTCGCGCACGTGGTGCTGGTAGACGAGATCAATCGCGCGTCGCCGAAGACGCAGTCCGGCCTACTGGAGTGCATGCAGGAGGGCAACGTGACGGTCGACGGCGACAGCCACCCGCTCGCCTCGCCGTTCATCGTGCTCGCGACGCAGAACCCGATCGAGTACGAGGGAACCTATCCGCTGCCCGAGGCACAGCTCGACCGCTTCATGGTGCGCGTGTCGCTCGGCTATCCGCCCGCGCGCGCTGAGTCGGAGATGCTCGCCGCCCACGCCGGCGGCGACATGGTCCTCGAGATCGCGCCGGTGACGACCGTCCAGGAGATCCTGCTCGCGCAGCAGTCGGCGACCGCCGTCCACGCGAGCGCGCCGCTGCGCGACTACATCGTCGCGCTGCTCGCGCGGACGCGCGAGGACCGCCGCACCGCGCTCGGCGCCAGCCCGCGCGCCGGACTGATGCTGTTCAAGGCTGCAAAGGCGAGCGCTGTGCTCGACGGGCGCGATCACGCGCTTCCCGACGACGTCAAGGACCTCGCGGAGTCTGTGCTCGCGCACCGGATCGTGCTCGCGCCGACCGCGCAGGACGTCTCGCGCGAGGCGATCGTCGCCGACGCGCTCGCAGCGGTGCCGGCGCTGTGAGACGCGCCGCGCAGCTCGGCGCCGCGGGCGCGCTCTTGTGCCTCCTCGCCCTGCTGTTCGCGGCGTCGGCGCTCGACGTCCCGGGTATTGCGCTGCTGCTCATCGCGGTCCTGGCACCGGCATGGGTGCGACTCGCGGCGGCGCGCGCGGGCGTCACGCTCGAGCCGGCTGCGGCGACCGCGTACGAAGGCGAGCGGATCTCGATGGCGATCAACGCGCGCCGCGGGCTACTGCCGCTCGGCACGGCGGAACTGCGCGTAGGCGAGCTCGCGGTGCCCCTGCCCGCCGGCCGTGCGAGCGCGCGCATCCCCGTCGCGGCGGTCGCCGAGCGCCGCGGCCGCCAGGCGGTCGGACCGGCGCGGCTGCGCCTCGGCGACCCGCTCGGGATTTGCATGCGGGAGCTGCGCTCGGACGAGGACGAGGTGCTCGTGCTGCCGCGCGTGTATCCCGTGAGCGCGGGCATCCTCGAGCGCGTGCAGCGCGGAAGCGTTCGCGGGATGCGCACGGACGCGCAGCTGCACCTGGACTCGCTGCGCTCCTACGACGCGAGCGGCCCCGCGTCGCGCATCCACTGGCCGACGGTCGCGCGCACGGGCGAGTTGATGGCGCGCGAGTTCGTCGCCGACGCGGACCCGCGGGTGCTCGTGGTCCTCGACGCGCGGCTGCCGGCCTGCGAAGAGTCGCTCGATGACGCCCTGCGCGCAGCGGCATCGCT
>DATBCA010000390.1:0-2407 GCA_036270715.1 Solirubrobacteraceae bacterium | reverse complement strand
CATCGAGCGCCTCCGCGACGTGGTCGACACGCTCATCGTCGTCCCCAACGAGCGTCTGCTCTCGGTGGTCGAACGGCGTACGACGATGCTCGACGCGTTCCGCGAGGCGGACAACGTCCTGCGCCAGGGCGTCCAGGGAATCACCGACCTGATCACGATCCCGGGCCTCATCAACCTCGACTTCGCCGACGTGCGCACGATCATGCACGACGCGGGCTCGGCGCTCATGGGCATCGGCGTCGCGGCCGGCGAGAACCGCTGCGCCGAGGCCGCGAAGGCCGCAATCTCCTCACCTCTGCTCGAGGAGTCCGTCGACGGCGCGACGGGAATCCTGCTCAACATCACCGGCGGCAAAGACCTGGGGCTGTTCGAGGTGAACGAAGCCGCCGAGATCATTCAGACCGCCGCGGACTCCAACGCGAACATCATCTTCGGCGCGGTCATCGACGAGTCGATGACCGACGAGGTGCGCGTGACGGTGATCGGCACCGGCTTCGACCACCGTCCCGGGCGCGCGCTGAGGCGCGAGGGCGCCCAGAGGCGCGACCGCGGACCGCGCATCGACGACCGACAGCGCTCGTCGCTCGAGATCTCCGACGACGACATCGACGTGCCGCCGTTCCTGCGCTGAGGCGCAGGCGCTACGCCCGCTAGCCTGCGGGCCCGTGAGCCTGCGCAGAACGCCGCTGTACGAGCGCCACGCCGCCGCGGGCGCGAAGCTCGCGCCGTTCGCGGGCTTCGAGATGCCGATCGAGTACGAGGGGGGCGTGCGCTCGGAGCACATGTCGGTGCGCGAAGGGTGCGGGATGTTCGACGTGTCGCACATGGGGGAGATCGAGACGCGCGGCGAGGGCGCACAGGAGCTCCTCCAGCGGGTGCTCTCGAACGACGTGTCGAAGATCGCGCTGAACGAGGCGGCGGGAGGGGTGTTGGGTGGGGCGCAGTACAGCGTGATCTGCAACGAGGACGGCGGCGTGCTGGACGACGTGTTCACTTACCGCCTGGAGGCGGACCGCTACCTGACGGTTACGAACGCGGCCAACCACGCGCGCGACCTGCGCTGGTTCCAGGCCCACGCGGAGCCAATCGCCGGCGTCGAGGTGATCGACCGCCTCGATGACTACGCGATGCTCGCGGTGCAGGGGCCGCGGGCGCGGGAGATCGTGCAGGCGATCAGCGACACGCCGCTGCCGGAACGGATGATGGCGGCGCCGCGCCGCCTGGGCGGCGCGGCTGTGCTGGTGTGCGGGACGGGATACACCGGCGAGGACGGTGTCGAGCTGCTGTGCGCTCCCGAGGACGCGGTCGAGCTGTGGGACGCGCTTGCGCGCCGGGGCGCGTCGCCGGCGGGGCTGGCGGCGCGCGACACGCTGCGAATGGAGGCGTGCTTTCACCTGTACGGGAACGACCTGACGGAGGAGCGCAACCCGATCGAAGCGGGACTCGGCTGGTGCTGTCGCGAGGAGACGGGCTTCGTCGGCTCCGAGGCGGTGCGGGCGGTGCGCGAGGAGGGACCGCGGGAGCGCTTTGTGGCGTTCGTGATCGAGGGGAGGGGAATCGCGCGGGCGGGCAACGAGGTGGTGGGGGGAGGGGTCGTGACCAGCGGGACGTTCTCGCCGAGCCTGAACGTCGGCATCGGCCTGGGATACGTGCCCTCGGAGCGGGCGTCGGCGGGAACACGCCTGCAGATCGACGTTCGTGGCAAGATCCGCGACGCGGTGGTGAAGGACAAGCCGCTGTACCGCAAGGGCTCCTGAGATGGCCGACGCGCACTACCCCGACGACCTGCTGTATCACGCCGAGCACGACTGGGCACGGATCCAGGCGGACGCGCCCGAGGAGGCGACGCTGGGGATCACGTGGTACGCCCAGGACGCGCTGGGCGAGGTCGTGTTCTTCCAGCCGCCGGCGGTGGGATCGCAGGTGCAAAAGGACCAGCCGTATGCGGAGGTCGAGTCGGTGAAGGCGGTGTCGGACGTGATCGCGCCGCTGTCGGGCCAGGTCATCGCGGTCAACGAGGCGCTGGACGAGGATCCGCAGGCGATCAACGAGGACCCGTACGGCGAGGGCTGGATGGTGCGGGTCCGCGTGAGCGATCGCTCGGAGGTCGACGCGCTGATGGACGCCGGCGCGTACACGGCGTCGCTGGGCGGCTGAGCCCCAGCTTCGCCGCTGAGACCCAGACCACTGCGCCTCGCGTCCCGCAGCCGCCGTCTCGTCGTAACGCGCGCGCGCAGCACCCTCGTGTGGGGTGTGCAGGACCGTCTCGCGTCCCGCAGCCGCCGTCTCGTCGTAACGCGCGCGCGCAGCACCCTCGCAGTGGGATCTGCTGCACCGTCTCGCGTCCGGAAGTAGCGGCGCCCGCACGCGGTCTCGCCGCCGATGCCGCAAATCGATCATCTAGGCT
>DATBCA010000389.1:0-2588 GCA_036270715.1 Solirubrobacteraceae bacterium | reverse complement strand
ACCCTCGAGGAGACGTTCTATCCGGCGATGGAGGACCATCGGCTCCCGATCACCGTCGGCGCGGGCGCGGGCGCGCGCGTGGTGACGCTCGAGTTGCCGCCGTTCACGCTCATCGGCGCGACCACGCGCACGGGGCTGCTGACGACGCCGCTGCGCGATCGCTTCGGCATTCAGGCTCGTCTCGAGCACTATTCGGTTCCGGATCTCGCCGCGATCGTGCGCCGCTCGGCGGCGATCCTCGAGGTCGAGCTCGACGACGGCGGCGGACAGGCGATCGCCGCGCGCAGTCGCGGCACGCCGCGCGTCGCCAACCGCCTGCTCAAGCGCGTGCGCGACTACGCGGAGGTGCGCATGGAGGGCGTCGTGACGGCCGAAGCGGCACACGCGGCGCTCGAGCTGCTCGAGGTCGACGAGCGCGGGCTCGACAGGCTCGACCGGCAGATCCTGCGCGCCATCTGCGTGAAGTTCGGCGGCGGCCCCGTCGGCCTCTCGACGCTCGCGGTCGCGGTGGGCGAGGAGCAGGACACGATCGAGGACGTGTACGAGCCGTACCTGCTCAAGGAGGGCTTCATCAAGCGCACGCCGCGCGGGCGCCAGGCGACCCCGGCGGCGTTCGCCCACCTCGGCGTCGAGCCCCCGCCGATCAAAGATCGGCCGGCCGGCGAGCCGGCGCTGTTCTGAGGGCCGGCCGGCGAGGGGGGCCGTGCGCGGCCGGGGCTAAGTACTCTGTATCGGTCGATGGCACATCCGTTCATCTGTCCCAACTGCGGGCACCGCACTGCGGAGCTCGACCGCAACATCGGCTTCACGCGCGAACGCAAGGGGTGCGAGAAGTGCGGCTTCGCGTTCCTATTCGAACTGCTCGATGACTACTACCCCGCTCCCGACGCGGCGTTCTTCGTGTGCGACGCCGAGGGCAGGCTCGTCGGCTGCGGCAGGAACTCGTTCGAGTTCACCGGGGTCGAGGAGCAGGACGTGATCGGCCAGCGGGCGCAGGAGGTGCTCGGGCTGGAGTTCCAAAACGGCGAGGACCCGCTCGCGACGGTGCTCGAGTGGGGAGTGCGCAAGCTCGACGTCCCGGTGCGCGTGAGCGGGGAGCGCGACGTCCCCGCGGGGGCGAAGGCGGACGTCTTCCCGGCCTACGACGGCGACGGCGGGCTGCTGCTCGTGCTCACGCCCGAGAGATAGCGCGCGGCGGGTGAGCTCGAGATGACCGACCGCACCCGCAACTTCCTGGTCCTGCTTCTCGTCGGAGGCCTGATCGTGGGCGCGGGGACGGCGATCGCCCTGAAGAAGACGCGCCTCGGGCTGGACCTCAAGGGCGGCGTACAGCTCACCTACAAGGCGAAGCCCACGGCGCAGACGAAGGTCACCAGCGAATCGATCAACCGCGCGATCGACATCATGCGCAAGCGCGTCGACAAGATCGGCGTCGCACAGCCCGAAATCAACCGCAGCGGCGAAAGCGAAATCAGCGTGGCGCTGCCGGATGTGAGCAACGTCAAACGCGCCGAGCAGGAGGTCGGCAGGACCGCGCAGCTGATCTTCTACGACTGGGAGCCGAACGTGATCGGCGCCTCGGGAAACCCCGCGCCCACGGAAGCGACCGCGACCGGCGGCGCGAACGCGGGCGCGACGCAGTTCGGGCTGCTGCAGTACCAGGCGGTGCTGCGCGCCGCCAAACGCGCGCCGGAACTGCGCAGGAACGAGACCACGCTCGGGAGGACCCCCAAGACCCGAACCTCCCCTGAACGCCTGTGCACGCCCGCTCAGGAAGGCGGCTGCATCTACGGCACGTGGTACCTGCTCGACACGGCGCACGAAAAGGTCCTGCGCGGGCCCGAGGAAACGCAGGAAAACCTCTACGCGGACAACTACAAACCGCCGCTCGGCTCGAAGCCGCAGGTCGTGCACGTGAACCCGGGCACGGTGGTCGTCGAGGCGCGGGCGGTCGAAACGTCGCCGGGCAAGGTCACGCTGCGCAATCCGAACAGCTACTACGTCCTCAGGGACAACCCGGTGCTGTTCGGGTCGGACATCGCCAACCCGCAGCAGGGCTTCGACGAAGGCGCGGGCGGCACCGGCGCGCCGAACGTCACCTTCGGCTTCACCGGCCACGGCAAGGAAGTGTTCGAACGGGTGACGAAGCAAATCGCGCACCGCGGGCAGGAAGCGCAGCTGCCGGGTGTGGGCAGGGAAGCCGCGCAGCAGCACTTCGCGGTCGCGCTCGAAGGCCAGCTGATCACGGTTCCGTCGATCGACTACACGAAGTACCCCGAAGGGATCGACGCGAGCAGCGGATCGCAGATCTCCGGCGGCTTCACGGTCACCTCCGCGCAGGAACTCGCGGAACTGCTCCAGTCCGGCGCGCTGCCGCTGAAGCTCGAAGAGATCTCGAGCTCGCAGGTCTCGGCGACGCTCGGGAAAACCGCGCTCAACCAGGGGCTGGTGGCGGGCCTCGTCGGCTTCGCCGTCGTGTGCCTGTTCCTGCTGCTCTTCTACCGCATGCTCGGCGCGATCGCCGTCGCCGGCCTGCTCGTCTACGGCGCGTACTTCTTCGCGCTCGTGAAGCTGATCCCGATCACGCT
>DATBCA010000388.1:0-6325 GCA_036270715.1 Solirubrobacteraceae bacterium | reverse complement strand
CGTCCTCGTGCTGGTGTTCGCGCTGCTGCCCAAGCGCCTGCGAACGTTCGCCGTGCTTGCTCCGATCGCCGCGTGCATCGCCGCCAGCGCGCCGTCGGTGCTGCACGTAGGCGACGCGCTCAAAGATGGCAGGAGCGGGCTCGGTCCCCTGCACACCGCGACCGCGGCGATCTTCCTCGCGGCCGCGGTCGCGGGCGTCATCGTCGCGACGGGCGCGGCGATCGAGAGCCGCCGTGAGTTGGCGCCGCACAGCGCGCGGGCGGTGCGGCGGGGGCTCATCGTTCTCGCGGCGGCGACTGCGATCGCGGTGCTCGCGGGTGGCTGGGTGGCCGCGGGCGACCCGGTCGCGCGCGTCTCGCACGCATGGGAAACGTTCACCAGCGGCAAGGGCTACGAGGCGAACGGCTCGGGCAACCGGCTGCTGAGCGGCCTCGGCAGCAACCGCTACGACTTCTACCGCGTCGCGCTCGACGAGTTCTCGCGCCATCCGCTGGTGGGCATAGGCGCGGACAACTTCGCGACCGCGTATCTCGCGCACGCGCACAGCAGCGACACGCCGCGCTATCCCCACAGCATCGAGGTGCGCACGCTCGCGCAGACGGGCGTCGTCGGCACGCTGATCGCGATCGCCGGTCTCGCCGCGGCGCTGGTCGCCGCGCTCGCGGCCCTGCGCGCCCGCACACCCGACGCCCCGCTGCGACGCGGCGTCGCGGCGGCCGCGCTCGCCGGCTTCGCCTACTGGCTCGTGCACGGATCGTTCGACTGGTTCTGGGAGTTCGCGGGCCTCGGCGCGCCGGCGTTCGCGCTCCTCGGGCTCGCGTGCGCGCTCGCTCCGCGCGGCGCGTCACGGACGCCCGCGGCCGGCAGCTGGCGGTCGGCCCCCGCGCGGCGGTACGTTCTGGCCGCGGGCGGAGCGCTCGCGCTGTTCGCCGCCGCCGCCTCGCTGACGCTGCCGTGGCTGAGCCAGCTCGAGGTCGAGCAGGCCGCGCGCGTGTGGCCGGCGTCCCCGGCGTCGGCGTACGGCGCACTGAGCGATGCCGCCGACCTGGACCCGCTCGCGGACGAACCGTACGTCGTCGCGGGCGACATCTCCGTCCGCCTCGGCGACCTCCCACGAGCCGATCACGAGTTCGCGCTCGCGCTGCGGAGGAACCCCGAAGGCGCATACGCGACGCTCGAGCGCGGCGCGATCGCCTCCGCGCGCGGGGACCGCGCGCACGCGCTCGAATACCTCACGCGGGCGGTGCGCCTGGCCCCCCACGAGGAACTCGCGCGCGAGGCCCTGGCCATCGCGCGCCGGGGCGGGCGCGTGGACGTCGCGGCGATCAACCGCGCGATCCTGCGCGCGTCGGCGCCGCTGCGCTAGGGGTCGCGAGTCGCGAGCGCGCGCTCGCGAAAAGCGATCATTCGCACGCAAACGCCCGCAATATGCTGCATCTCGGCGCACCTCGCGCTCGACATCCGCCGGGGCCCGAGGTAAAATTCGTCGCGTCCCGTCCCCTGTGGGGCAGCCGTCGTTTGCGTCGGTCGGCTTCTCCCTGGGTAAACGGGGTCTGGCAAGGAGAGTCGAACTGCGCCGACCGCGCTGGGGGGTCCCAAGGTTGGGAACCATGAAATTGGCTCGGAACATCGACCGGGGGGTCTTGGTCGTGGTGATGGTTGCGCTCGCGCTTCCCGCTTTCGCGCGGGCGAACCCGCTGCTGAGCGGGTACGGCGGGCCGGGGCAAGGCAGCCAGGCCCTGCTCGGCACGACGCTGACCGGACCGCGTGGCGGGGGCGGTGGCGGGGGAGGCGCCGGCTCGGGCGACGAAGCCACGCCGGCGAGCGCGATCGAAGCGCCCAGAGCGAGCGTCGGGGGGTCACAGACGCAGGCCGCGCCTTCGGGCAGCAAACACGCGAGCACGCGCATCCGGCGATCCCGGCACAGCCAGGGCAGCGCACCCGCGGGCGCCGGCTCGTCCGGCGCAAGCGGCCCAACGCGGACGCGCCTCGCTCCCGCGAGCGACGTTCACGCGGACGCCGCGGGGCTTTCCAGCGGCGACCTTGCGCTGATCCTGCTTGGGATCGGCGTCGTCGCCGCGACGGGAATCTCGATGGCACGCCTCGCACGCGGCGGGGAGCGGGAAGGAAGGGACGGCTAAGCATGCGCGCGCCGCGCCGACCCTGGGACACGGAAGACCTCCTTCCCGCACGATGAAAGACCGCACGATCACCCAGCAGACGTCCGCGACGATTCCGCTGAGCGCCGAGCTCGCGCGCATCGCACCCGAGCCACAGGCCGCATCCGTCGCGCGGTTCAGCGGGCCGCTGCAGTGGGCGCTCGACGGCGCCGGCTGGTCGCTCATCCGCCCGGCTGTGGACCTCGTCGCCGTGTCCGCCGCGGTCGTCGTCGCGCAGCGCTCGAGCATCGCCGCGGGACGCGTCGAGGCGCGTCAGGCCCCGCTGCTCGCGCTGCCGCTCGTGGTGCTGCTGCTCTTCTACCTGCGCGGCCTTTACCGCAGGCGCCTGCGTGCGCTCGTGCTCGACGGCGTCGTTCCGGTCCTGAGCGCGGTCTCGATCGGGCTGATGGTCACCGTCACGCTCGGAGTGTTCGTGAACGGGTCCGCCCCCGGCCAGTACACGGAGCTGAAATCGTGGATCCTCGCGCTGCTCGCGGTCGGCGCCGGGCGGATCACGCTCGCGTTCTTGCAGAGCTCCGCGCGAGCGCGACGGCTCGTCGGCAAGCCCGTTCTGATCCTCGGCGCGGGCGTCGTCGGCGCGCAGCTCGCGCGGCGGCTCGAGGCTCATCCGGAGTACGGCCTCGCGCCTGTAGGGTTCCTCGACCCCGAACCGCGCTCCGTCGCCGAGGTCGGCGGCCGCGACCTGCCGGTGCTCGGCAGCGACGAAGACCTCGACGAGATCGTCCGGCGGACGAGCGCCAAGAAAGTGATCGTCGCCTTCTCCTCGGTGACCGACGCGCGCGTCGCGCGCCTCATCCAGCGCTGCCAGGAGCTCGACGTCGAGGTCTCGGTTGTGCCGCGCATGTTCGACACGATCAACCACCGCGTGGGCTACGACACGGTCGGCGGACTCCCGTTGATGTCGTTCACGATGGTCGACCCGCGCGGGGCGCAGTTCGCCGTCAAGCACGGGCTCGACCGAGTGCTCGCGTTCGTGCTGCTGATCGTGCTGCTCCCCGTGATGCTGCTCACGGCGCTCGCGGTGCGGCTGAGCTCGAAGGGCGCGGTCGTCTTCCGCCAGCGTCGCGTGGGTCGCGACGGGAAGGTGTTCGACCTCTACAAGTTCCGCTCGATGCGCCTGAAGCCCGGGCAGACCGACCCCGGCGACGACGAGGCGGGCCCGATCGAGTACCTCGTGAACCGCAACACCGCGCCGGGCGGCGTGGAGGGTGAGGACCGCCGCACGCTCGTCGGGCGGATCCTGCGCCGCACGTCGCTGGACGAGCTCCCGCAGCTCGTCAACGTGCTGCGCGGAGAGATGAGCCTGATCGGCCCGCGGCCCGAGCGGCCCGAGTTCGTCGAGCTGTTCGGCGAGGGGATCGTTCGCTACCGCGACCGTCACCGCGTCAAGTCGGGCATCACCGGCTGGGCGCAGGTGCACGGCTTGCGCGGCCAGACCTCACTCGACGAGCGCGTCGAGTGGGACAACTACTACATCGCGCACTGGTCACTCGGCCTCGACGTGAAGATCATCGCGCTGACGTTCGTAGCGCTGTTGAGGAGCGCCGAGTGATGCCTCCCGCCCGAGGCGCCGGGAGCTAGGTGCTCGCGAGCGCGCCCGCAGCGCGCCCCGCCCACAGCTGCCACACACGCACGTGCACGTGTCGCCCGCCGAGCACCCGCGGCAGGCGCAGGGAGTAGCGGTCGAAGCGGTCGAGTGCGAACGTCGCCTGGTAGAGCAGGCCGCTGGCGGACGACGCTTCGAGCTCCATGACGTCCCCCGCCGGGCCCGACCCCGTCGCGATTATCGCGCCGGAGTGCAGGTGCAGGTTGAGCCGCACCCTGCTGACCGCGCCGAAGGGCGCGGAGAACGCGCTCGAGATCGCGCCGAAGGCGCGCTTGTGCCGGCCGCGCTCGGATATCACGCCGAACTGCTCGTTGGCGCTGTCACGCAGCTTGTATGAGACCTCGGCCGCGATGTAGTTGGCGCGCGCGAGCGCGCGCATGACGTCGCGCAGGTTCGCCGCCTGCACCGACTCGGTCACGCACGCCTGTTCCGCCTGCACGCGTTCCTTCGGCCAGCAGCTGCTCCAGCCGAACTCGTCCAGCCACAGCGGCGTGGTGTCGCCGTTGGCCAGCTGCACGGCGCGAATCGAGCGCACCGCCGCGAGCGTGAGCGTGTAGTAATGGACCGCGAGGCCGTCGTAGAAGCCCTTCATGCCCTTCGCGTACAGCGCCTTCAGGAACACGCCGTTGGAGCCCACGAGCGAGCCCGCGATCACCGCTGGGGCTGGGTTCGCACGCTTTATCGCCGGGTAGGCCGCCCGCACCAGTGCCGCGTAGCGGCGCGCCTTTTCGGGGCCGGCGAAGAAGTGTTCGTTGATGTGGTCGGGCTCGTTCCATATCTCGATCGCCGCGAGCGTCGCGCCGTAGCGCGAGGCGAGGAACGCGGCGAATGCGGCGAAGTCGGCGGGGTTCTTGGGCGGGTAGCCGTTCGCGCGCGTGCTGCGCGTAGCGCATCTAGCCAGCACCGCCGGCGGCGCCGACGACTCCCAGCACGGCGCACTATCGATGAGCAGGATCACGCGAAGGTTGCGAGCGGCCGCGTCGGCCATCAGCCGGTCGGCGTAGGCGAGCACGCGCGGGTCGTTCGCGCCTGCGGCCTTGGGCTGCATCACCGACCACTGCAGCTCGGTGCGCACCACGCTCGCGTGCAGCGCGGCCGCGGCGCCGATGTCGGCGTCCGCGTTCGCGAGCGGCTCGGGATCGATGTTGGAGATGTTCACGCCGAGCAACCGCGCCGCCGAGGCGCCGCGCGCCGGGGGCGGGGGCTTGCCGTACGTCCCCGTGGCCAGCGCGGGCGCCGCCGCGGCCGCGACGGCGAGGAAGGGCAGCAAGAGGCGGCCCGCAGCCATCCTTGGCACACGTGGCCTCATCGCGGGCAAGCGTAGCGGACGGCCCACCGCGCGACGGAGGGTCGCGGCGGCGTAACCTTCACCTCAGTCGTGTCGCGAACCTGGATCTGGACGCAGGTCGCGATCTTCGTGTTCGTGCTCGCGGGCATGATCATCGCGATAACGAAGCTCGCCTGAGCGGCCCCCGCCGCCACCACTGGCGCTGCGCGATGGCGGGCAGCTCGCGCAGCTCGGGCGCCGGCGGGATCGCGCGCGCGTCCTCGAGGATCGCAGCGGGCACCTCCACGGTCAGCCACTCGCGCAGCTCGCCCAACCCCGCGTGCTCGAGCTCGCGCGCGATGCTCGGGCTGCGTCCGGCGGCGCCGTGCGCGTCGGAGGCGACGTTGTGCACGACGCCCGACTCGACGAGCCGCGCCGCGAACCGCCGTACGCCGCTCCCGAAGCGGCCCACGAGCGAGCCCGCCGTCAGCGAGGTGAGGACGCCCTGGTCGACGAGCGCGTGCAGCGCGCGCGGCTCGCGCTGAAACGCCGGGCAGCGCTCGGGGTGGGCGAGCACCACCCTGTGGCCGGCGTGCACCAGCTCGAGCACGAGGTCGTCGACGCCCGCTGCCGCCGCCGAGAACGGCGGCTCGACGAGCAGCCACCCTCCGCCGCCGAGGCCCAGACGGGCGAGCTCCGCCTCGTCGAGGTCGAACAGGTAACTCAGCGCGATCTCCGCGCCGGGGAGAACCTCGAGCGGTATCTCGTGCGCGCGCAGCTGCCGCTCGAGCTCGGTCAGCACCGCCTCGATGCGCCCTGCGTCATTCGGGTAGCGGGAGCTGACGTGGGGCGTCGCGACGATCGTGCGCGTGCCGAGCGCGACCGCCGCGCGCGCCATCGCGAGGGCGTCGTCGAGCGCCGCCGGGCCGTCGTCGATCCCCGGCAGCAGGTGGCAGTGCAGGTCGATCACCTGCGCTCACCATAGGCCAATCGCGGGCGCGCTCGCCGGTGACTCGAGCCCGTATATGATCGCGCCACGAGAGCTTCCAGCACCGCAGCGCGCGAGCCGCGAGGAGGATGATGTTTCGATCGATCGTTGTCGGTACCGACGGTTCGGAGACCGCGACGGAGGCCGTGCGCCAGGCCGTAGAGCTCGCGGGCTCAATCGGCGCGAGCGTCGAGCTTGTCTCCGCCTACGAGCCCGTCTCCGCGCAGCGTCTCGCCGAGGAGCGCCGCGCGGCGCCGGCGGACGTGCAGTGGGCGATCAGCCCG
>DATBCA010000387.1:0-2235 GCA_036270715.1 Solirubrobacteraceae bacterium | reverse complement strand
CTTCGATCTCCGACAAGGCGTACTCGTTCAGCGTGAGTCCGCGCGCGAGCGCGCGCTGGCGCAGCTTGATGTTGTGGCCCTTCGAGCCGGTGAAGTAGAGCAGCGCGGCGCCGAGCTGATGCTCGGCCACGACGCGAAGATCCACCTGGGTGCCGCGCTGGGAGACGACGCTCGTCTTCGACTCCCCGTGTCCGAGCACGCGCTCGACCCAGCTCATCGCGACGAGCGCGTCCATCACGGGCGCCGGATCGCGCGCGGTGACGACGAAGTCGATGTCGCCGACCGTCTCGGTAAACCGCCGCAGCGAGCCGCAGTACTCGACGTGCGACACGCCCGGCAGCTCGCGCAGGCGCGCGGCGATCCGGGTGGCGAGCGGCAGCGCGACCGAGATCGGTGTGCGGCCGACCTCGCCCTGCGCGTCGAGCCGCTTCACCGCGCGCGCGAGCTTCTCCTCCGACTTCGCGCCGAACCCGGCCAGGTCCCGCACCTTGTGCTCCGCGAGCGCGACGCGCAGATCGTCGATCGACTCCACCCCGAGCTCGGCGCGCAGCTTCGCGAGCGCCTTCGGCCCGAGCCCCTGGATGCGCAGCAGCGCGACCACACCCGGCGGATGCTTGCGGCGCAGTGCATCGAGCTTCGCCACCTTGCCCGTCTCGAGCAGCTCGCGGATCTTCGCCGCGGTGCTCCTGCCGATCCCCTCGATCTGCTGGAGCTCCTTCACCGTGAGCTTGCCGAGGTCGCTGGCCTGCGCGTTGATCGCCTGCGCGGCCGACTCGTAGGCGCGCACGCGGAACGACTGCGGGTCGGCCTCGTCGAGCTGGGTCAGCTCGGCGAGATCGCGCAGCATGTCGAGCACGTCCTGCTTCGTGTCGGCCATCCTCCATGGTGTAGCTTCCTCGCGGTGGCCGAGAAAGAGGCGCCGGAGGTCCTCTCGATCGACGGGCGCGAGGTGCGGATCACGCACCCGGGCAAGCTCTATTTCTCGGCGCAGGTGCGCCTCTCGAAGCTCGACGTGGTCCGCTACTACCTCGCGGTCGCCGACGGGGCGCTGCGCGGAATCCGCGATCGCCCGATCGTGCTGAAGCGGTTCGTAGACGGCGCCGAGGGCGAGGCGTTCTACCAGAAGCGTGCACCCGGACAGCGCCCCGCGTGGCTGCGCACCGTGACGCTGGCATTTCCGTCCGGCAGGACCGCGGAGGAGGTCGTCGTCGACGACGCCGCGGGGCTCGCCTGGATCGTCAACCTCGGCTGCCTCGAGCTGCACCCGCATCCGGTGCGCACGGGCGCGCTCGAGCAGCCGGACGAGCTGCGCGTGGACCTCGATCCCGGACCGGGCGTGGCGTGGGCCGACGTGCGGCGGGTGGCGCTCGAGGTGAACGGGCTGCTCGGCGAGCTCGGCCAGGTCGGCTGGCCGAAGACGAGCGGCTCGCGCGGGATGCACGTGCTCGTGCGGATCCACCCGCGCTGGACATTCAGCGAGGTCCGGCGCGCCGCGCTCGCGCTCTCGCGCGAGATCGAACGGCGCGCGCCGAGGCTCGCGACCTCGAAGTGGTGGAAGGAGGAGCGCCACGGCGTGTTCCTCGACTACAACCAGAACGCCAAGGACCGCACCACCTGTTCGGCGTATTCGGTGCGGCCGCTGCCCGACGCGCGCGTGTCGGCGCCGCTCGCCTGGAGCGAAGTGCCCGACTGCGAGCCGGCCGACTTCACGCTGCACACCGTTCCGAAGCGTTTCGCCGAGATCGGCGATCGGCACGCGGAGATCGACGCCGCGCCGGGCTCGCTCGAGCCGCTGCTGGAGCTCGCCGCGCGCGATGAGGTGGCGGGCCTCGGCGACGCGCCGTGGCCGCCCCACTTCGCGAAGGGCAAGCGCGAGGCGACGCGGGTGGCGCCGTCGCGCGCGAAGGGTGCCGCGGTGAAGCGGACGGCGCGCGCGAAGATGCCGCTCGTCGTCGTCGCGAACTCGCCGGACAAGCAGGCCGCGCTCGCGGGACTCGAGCGCTGGAAGGCGCGCCATCCCGAGGCGGCGGAGCGGCTCGCGGTGGACGACGTGCTCGTCGACTCGATGCGCGGGCGCTCGTCCACTTGGACACGGATCCGCGTCAATCTGCGCCACGTCCCGGAGGCGTTCCGCCCGCCGCAAGAGCAGCCGGACCCGGACGACGATCCGACGCGCGAGTGGCGCGCCCGCGCGCGGCGGAAGACGACCTAGCTCCGCCGGAACGCCCGTACGGT
>DATBCA010000386.1:0-8141 GCA_036270715.1 Solirubrobacteraceae bacterium | reverse complement strand
AGCGCCGAAACCTGCGCCGGCGCGACCGCCGCGACGCGCATCGCGACGGCGCCGCCGTACGAGTTGCCGACGAGCGTCACCCGCTCGCCCGTCAGCACGCGCAGCGTCTGCAGGACGTCCTCCCAGGGCGACTGCGGGCCGGGCTCGAGGCCCGCCTCGCCGAACCCGGGCAGGTCGAGCGCGATCGCCCGGCGGCCGGACTCGGCGAGCGGCTCGAGGTGCTCCTGCCACATCGTGCGGTCGGCGACTCCCGCGTGCAACAGCACCACCGCGTGGCCCTCGCCGACCGCGTCGAAGGGCAGGATCATCGTCCGTGCGCCGCGAGCGAAGCACGCGCGCCCCGCAGCGCTCGACGCCGTCCCGCGGCGGAGCGCGCCTTGGCGCGCGGAGCTCCCTCTCCTAGCTCGCCGTGGAGAAGCGCTGCGCGACCGCCGGCCAGTTGACGACGTTCCACCACGCGTCGATGTAGTCCGGGCGGCGATTCTGGTAGTGCAGGTAGTAGGCGTGCTCCCACACGTCGACCCCGAGCAGCGGCGCCTTGCCTTCGGAGATCGGGCTGTCCTGGTTCGCCGTCGAGACGACCGCGAGCCCAGAGCCGTCGTGCACGAGCCACGCCCAGCCGGAGCCGAAGCGTTTGACGCCCGCTTCCTTGAGCTGCGCCTTGAAGTCTGCGAAGGAGCCGAACGCGGAGTCGATCGACGACGCGAGGTCGCCCTCGGGCTCGCCGCCGCCGTCCGGACTCATGATCTCCCAGAAGAGCGAGTGGTTGTAATGCCCGCCGGCGTTGTTTTTGACCGGCGCCTGCTTGTCGGAGGGGAGGCTCGAGAGGCTCGTGAGCACCTGCTCCACCGGCGCGTCCGCGAGATCGGTGCCGGCGAGGGCGGCGTTCGCGTTGTCGACGTACGCCTGATGGTGCTTGTCGTGGTGGAATTCCATCGTCGCCTTGTCGATGTGCGGTTCGAGCGCGTCGTATGCGTAGGGCAGCGGCGGAACGGAAAACGCCATGTCTGAAGCTCCTTTGGGATCCGTCGTTCGTCAGGGAAGCGGTCGTGACCGCTGTTCTATCAGAGGCCGCGCAACGCGCAGCGCCCCTCGTGCGCGCGCGCCGCGCCGCGTGTGTATACGCTCGACGCCTGGCGCGCGCGCGTGCGGCGCCCCTGCGATGACACGCCTGAGCGACTACCTCCTGCCCACCGAGAAGGAGCCGCCCGCGGACGCGGAGGCGACCTCGCACAAGCTGATGGTGCGCGCGGGCCTCATCCGCCAGCTCGGCGCGGGCATGTGGACCTGGCTGCCCGCCGGGTGGCGCGTGCACGAGCGCGTCGTCGCGATCATCCGCGAGGAGATCGACGCGATCGGCGGCCAGGAGATGCTGATGCCGGTCCTCCAGCCCGCCGAGCCGTGGCGCAAGACCGGCCGCTACGACATCGACGCGCTGTTCAAGCTCACCGACCGCAAGGGCTCGCCGCTCGTGCTCGCGATGACGCACGAGGAGGCCGTCACGTTCCACATCTCGCAGATCGTGCGCTCCTACCGCGACCTGCCGCTGATCCTCTACCACTTCCAGGTCAAGGAGCGCGACGAGCCGCGCCCGCGCGCGGGCGTGCTGCGCACGCGCGAGTTCATCATGAAGGACTCCTACAGCTTCGACCGCGACGAGCAGGGCCTGCGCGAGCGCTACGCGCTGCACATCGGCGCGTACGACCGCATCTTCGAGCGCACCGGCCTGCGCTATTACCGCGTCGAGTCCGACGTCGGCATGATGGGCGGGCTCGGCGCTCACGAGTACATGGCGCCGTGCGCCGCGGGCGAGGACGAGGTCGCGCTCGGCGACGGCTATGCCGCGAACGTCGAGGTCGCGCGCAACAGTCCCGACGTGCAGGAGCAGGACGGGCGCCTGCTGCGAAACGGCGAGGCGCTCGCAATCGAGGCCGCGATCGAGGTCGCCAACATCTTCATGCTCGGCACTCGTTACTCGGAGCCGCTCGGCGCGCGATACCTCGACGAGCACGGCGACGAGATGCCCATCTGGATGGGCTCGTACGGCATCGGCCCCGCGCGAATCGTCGCTGCCGCCGTCGAGCAGTTCTCCGACGAGCACGGCATCTCGTGGCCGCGCGCGCTCGCCCCGTTCGAGGTCCACGTCGTCGCGATCGGCTCCCCCGGGACGCCCGAGCGCGACGCCGCCGAGGGCGTCTACCGCGCGCTGCGCGAAGCCGGCGTGAGCGTCATCTTCGACGACCGCGACGCGGGCCCGGGGGAGAAGTTCGCGGACGCCGAGCTGCTCGGAGTCCCGCTGCGCCTGACCGTCGGCCGGCGCGCGCTGGAGGAGGGCTCGATCGAGGTCCAGATCCGCCGCGGGCGCGAGCAGGCGCCAGGGCTGCCGCTGAGCGACGACCCCGCCGTCCTGCTCGAGGGGCTCGACGCAACGTGGCCGAGCGTCCAGTAGAGCGCCCCTCCGCAGAGCGCCGCCCCGCAAAGCGCCGCCTCGGCCCCGCGCGCCTGCTCGGCCTCGACCGCTCGGGCGCGCCGCCACCGCAGACGCGTACGGGCGAGCCGCTGCGGCCGTGGACGATCCCCAACGCGATCGGCTTCGCGCGCCTCGCGCTCATACCCGCGTTCCTCGTGCTTGCGTTCTCCAGTGGCGACGGCCGCGACGCCGCCGCCGCGACGCTGTTCGCGGTGATCGGCTGGGGCGATTACGCCGACGGCATCGCCGCGCGCCTCAGCGGGCAGTACAGCCGCCTCGGCGCGCTCATGGACCCGGTGACCGACCGCCTGCTGGTGATCAGCGGCGCCGTCGTCACCTGGCGCTTCGCGCTGCTTCCCCGCTGGGCGCTCGCGGTGCTCGCCGGGCGCGAGCTCGCGATGCTCGTCCTCGGGCGCCTCGCGCTCGCGCGCGGCGTCGAGATCCGCATCAACTGGCCCGGCCGCCTCGCCGTGGCGCCGGTGATGGGCTCGTTCTTCTTCGCGATGGTCAACCTCGGTGGCACCGGCGAAGTGATGCTCTACGTGGGCCTCGCGCTCGCCCTGCTCGCCACCGCGCTCTACGTTCGCAGCGGCCTGCGCGCCGTCGGCGAAGCGTCCAGAGCCTCAAGCTCAGCCTGACCTTCTGGGGATATACTCGACCGTTCCGGCCGTCGCTCGCCGATCTATTCGCGCAGCGCCGGCGCAAGCCCGCCAGAGGAGAACAGCGCACGATGGACGACAGTTTCCCGGATCTCGCCACGCTCTCGGACGTCGAGCTCAAAGACGTGATCCGTCAGCTCACCGAGGAAGAGACGGAGGTCTCCTACAAGCGCAGGATTCTCCACGGCAAGATCGACATCCTGCGCGCCGAGCTCGTCAACCGCCTGCGCAAGAAGCACGACGGCGGCGAGGTCCTCATCACCGGCGAGGACGTCCAGCGACTCACCGACATCCTCTCCCAGCGCGAGCCCGACGCCACGGAGACCGACGGAGCGGGCTGACGAGCGGCGATGGCGTTGCACTGCACGGAGTGCGGCTTCGTCAACAGCGAGGGCGCGAACTACTGCCAGCGCTGCGGCGCGCTGCTCGAGCGCGGCGAGAGCGGCGCTGATCCCGTCACCGCGACCTACCGCGTCGGCGAGACGGGCGAGCTCGAACCGATCGACCTCGACGACGTCACCGCGCGCGGGCCCGCGCTCGTGATCCGAGCCGGCGGCGGGCGCGTGGGGGAGAGCTTCGCGCTGGACGGAGAGCGCGCGCGCATCGGGCGCCGTCCCGACTCCGACGTGTTCCTCGACGACATCACCGTCTCGCGCGACCACGCGCTGCTGATCCATCGCGGCGACGCGTGGTACCTCGACGACCTCGGCTCGCTCAACGGCACGTACGTCAACCGCTCGCGCATCGAGTCCCAGCGCCTGGAGGAGGGCGACGAGGTGCAGGTCGGCAAGTACAAGCTCACCTTCCACGGGCGCTGATGGCCGCGCGCGCGTCACACGCACCGAGCGAGACTCCTCAGACCGGCGGCGAGGACCGATCGGAGATCGGCCAGCGCGCCGGCCGCGGCGGCTCCGCGCGCGGGGGCGTC
Organism: Solirubrobacteraceae bacterium; assembly: GCA_036270715.1. Lineage (GTDB taxonomy): Bacteria > Actinomycetota > Thermoleophilia > Solirubrobacterales > Solirubrobacteraceae > Palsa-744. The sequence continues at coordinate 4,084 of DATBCA010000386.1, read as the reverse complement.
GCGGCCGCCGCCGGAGAGGGCCCGCCGCGCAACAAGTCGCTGACGATCGGCGCCGTGTGCAAGGCGCTGCGCAACGAGTTCCCCGACATCTCGATCTCGAAGATCCGCTACCTCGAGGACCAGAAACTGCTCGCGCCGCGGCGCACCCCGGGCGGATACCGGCTGTACACGCAGGGCGACGTCGCGCGCCTGCGCACGATCCTGCGCATGCAGCGCGACGAGTTCCTGCCTCTGCGCGTCATCCGCCAGGAGCTCGCCGCCGGCCGCGCCGAGGAGGCGACGCTCGCGCCCGGCCGAGCGCGCGACGGCGGCCGCGTGTGGCGCCCGAGCGTGAGCGTGCGCGAGGGCACCGGCGCGCTGTACTCGATGGAGGACGTGCTCGCCGAGACGAAGGCCGAGGACAAGCTCGTGCGCGAGCTCGAAGAGTACGGCGTCGTCAAGGGCGAGCTGCGCGCCGGCGTGCGCTACTTCGACGAGACCGAGCGCGAGATCATCGCCGCGGTCACCGAGCTCGCGCGCTACGGCGTCGGCGGACGCAACCTGCGCGTGTTCCGCTCCTCCGCGGACCGCGAGGCGAACCTCCTGCAGCAGATCCTCGCGCCGGCACTGCGCTCGCGCAACGCGCAGCGCCGCAAGGAGGCGATCGAGGCGCTCGAGAACCTCGCCGCGGTCGCCACCCACCTGAAGCACCTGCTGCTCGTTCGCGACCTGCGCAAAATCGTGCGCTGATGGCCGCCGAGCAAGGATCGGCCAGTATCTCGGCGAGCGCGGCTCGGGCGCCCGCGCTCGAGGTGCAGTCGCGCCTGCGCGGCCTCGTTCGCGAGATCCCCGACTTCCCGCGCGCCGGCGTCGGCTTCAAGGACATCACGCCGCTGATCGCCGACCGCGACGCGCTGGCAGAGGCCGTGCGCGCGCTCGCCGCGCTCGCGCTTGCGCTGCGCCCCGACGTCGTCGTCGCCGCCGAGGCGCGAGGCTTCCTGCTCGGGCCGGCGCTCGCGCTCGAGCTCGGCGCGGGCTTCGCGCTCGCGCGCAAGCCCGGCAAGCTGCCGTACTCGACGATCAGCGCCGCGTACGACCTCGAGTACGGATCCGCGGAGCTCGAGCTGCACTCCGACGCCGTGCCGCCGGGCGCGCGCGTGCTCGTGCACGACGACCTGCTCGCCACGGGCGGCACCGCGCTCGCGCTCTGCGAGCTCGTCGAGCGGCTCGACGCGCGCGTCGTCGGGTGCGGCTTTCTGATCGAGCTCGCGTTCCTCGCGGGGCGCGAGCGGCTCGCCCCACGCGAGGTCCACGCGCTGCTGCGCTACGACGCGTGAGGCCCGGCGTGCCGACCGCCACGCGCAGCCGCACGGTCACAGCGCCGCTCGAGGACATGTGGGCGCTGATCGGCGACCCGCACCACCTCCCGCGCTGGTGGCCGCGCGTGGAGCGCGTCGAGGACGTGCGCGACGGCGCCTTCACCGAGGTGATGCGCACCGCGAAGGGGAAAGTCGTACGCGCCGACTTCGAGCTCGCGCGCCTGGATCCGAACACCCGGTCGCTGTGCTGGCAGCAGCGGCTGCTCGGCACGCCCTTCGAGCGGCTGCTCACCTCCGCCGAGACCGAAATCTCGCTCGCGCCCATGGGCACGGGAACGCAGGTGACGATCGAGCTGCGCCAGACGCTCAACGGCTTTCTCGCGCGCATCGGCAGCTTCATGGTGCGCCGCGCGGCCGTCGCGACCGTCGACGAGGCGCTCGCGAACCTGGAGCGGATCGTTGGCTGAGACCGCGGCTGCGCCGGCGGCCGGACGTGCGCTCCCCGCGGAGCCCGGCGAGCCGCCGGTGATGCGCTGGTGGGGGTGGGGCGTGGACGCCGGGGCCGGCGCGCTGCCCGCGCACGCGCTCTCGTTCCTGCGCGAGAACGTCGGGCTCGCCGAGCGCCCGTCGCCGCCTGTCGCGCTCGCCAACGTGCACCTGCCCGAGCCCGCGCTCTCGAACGCGGTGCTGTCCTCGCTGCGCGGGATAGTCGGTAGCGACGAGGTGCGCGACTCGCATGCCGAGCGCGTCGTGCACACCGCCGGCAAGGGTTACGCGGACCTCGTGCGCCTGCGATCGGGCGAGCCCGAAGGCGCGCCGGACGCCGTCGTCCTGCCAGCGAGCGCCGCCGAGCTCGCCGCGGTGCTGCAGCTATGCGCGCGCACGCGCACCGCCGTCGTCCCCTTCGGCGGCGGCACGAGCGTCGTCGGCGGCGTGGCGCCGTTACGCGGCGAGAACCCGGCGGTGATCGCGCTGGACACGAAGCGCCTGCGTGCGATCGAGCTCGACCGCGAGTCGCTGCTCGTGACGGTCGGCGCGGGCACTCGCGCGCCCGCGCTCGAGTCCTACCTCGCCTCGCTCGGGCTCACGCTCGGCCACTTCCCGCAGTCCTACGAGTTCGTCTCGTTAGGCGGCTGCGCGGCGACGCGCTCTGCGGGTCAGGCCTCGAGCGGGTACGGAGCGATCGCCGAGATGGTCACCGGGCTGCGCATGCACTCCCCGGAGCGCCACCTCGACCTCGCCGCTTTTCCCGCGACCGCCGCCGGTCCCGACCTGCGCGCTCTCGTCGTCGGCTCGGAGGGCACGCTCGGGGTGATCTCCGAGCTGACGCTGCGCGTGCGCATCGCGCCCGCCACGCGCGTGTACGAAGGCGTCTTCTTCGAGAGCTTCGACGCCGGCGTCGCGGCGTTGCGCTCGCTCGCGCGCGAGCACGCGGTTCCCGACGTCGCGCGCCTGTCGGACGAGGAAGAGACGCGCATGTCGCTCGCGCTCGCCGGCGTGCACGGCGTCAAGGACAGGCTCGGGCGCGCCTATCTCGCGCTGCGCGGCTACCGCGGCGGGTGCCTCGCGATCCTCGGTTTCGAGGGGTCCGAGGACGAGGTCTCGGGGCGACGCAAGCGCGCGCTGGCGCTCGTGCGTCGCGCGGGCGGCCTCGCGGTTGGCTCCTCGCCCGGCGAGGCCTGGCGGCGCTCGCGCTTCGCCGCGCCGTACCTGCGCGATGAGCTGCTCACGCACGGCGTGCTCGTCGAGACGCTCGAGACGGCCACGCGCTGGTCGAACCTCGTGCGCCTGCGCGCCGCCGTCGCGCGCGCTCTGGAGGAAGCTCTGCGCGCGCACCGCACGCCGCCGCTCGTCTTCTGTCACGTCTCGCACGTCTACGAGACGGGCGCGTCGCTGTACTTCACGTTCATCGCGCGCCAGCGCGAGGGCGAGGAGGTCGCGCAGTGGCGCGAGGCCAAGGAAGCCGCGAGCGCGGCGATCTGCACGAACGGCGGCACGATCACCCACCACCACGCCGTCGGCCGCGACCACGCGCCGTGGATGCGCGATGAGATCGGAGCGGACGGGATCGCCACCCTGCGCGCGCTCAAGGCCGAGCTCGACCCGTCCGGGATCATGAACCCCCGCAAGCTCCTGCCGTAGCCGCGGCGCTCAGTGCAGGCTGAAGGAGCCGCTGAGGACGATCGTCCCCGGATGGCTCGGGTGTTCGTTCGTCTCCCGCGTGACGAGGAGATGCCCGAAGCTGGCCGCGTCGGCGGGCAACAGCGCGCCGCCCTGCAGACGGCCATCCGCACCTACCGCCGGGCTCTTGCCGAGCGCCTCGGCGCTCGTGGGCGAGTTGTACAGCCACACCGCGTAGAAGAAGCCGCTCGAGGGCTGCATGTGTTCGGCGGCGAGGTAGAACGCGTATTTGCTGCCTTCGCTGAGCACGAGCGCGACGCCGATCGCTTTCGATCCCGCTTCGACGGGCCGCATCACGATGCGCTTGTCCTGCGTCGGCGTCGTCCCGCTCGTCGACGCCGCTTGGCCGCGCGAGGACGGGGCTTTGCTCGCGGCCGCCGGCTTGGGCGAGCTCCCGCCCGAGGGGATGAGCAGCACCGCGAGCACCACGCCGGCGACGAGCACCGCGAGCAGGATCGCGCCCGCGGTCCGCGACACGGGCAGCTGGGGGCGGCCGCCGGTGCGCGCAGGCGCCGCGGCCTCGGCGGGCGCGGCCTGCCGCGCGCTCCCCAGCGGCGCGGTCGGCGTTCGCGCGGGTGCGGGAGCGGGCGGCTCCGCCGCCGCGG
>DATBCA010000385.1:0-8323 GCA_036270715.1 Solirubrobacteraceae bacterium | reverse complement strand
GAGCGCGTCGAGGATCTCGGCCTCGGGGATCTCGTTGGCGCCCGCCTCGACCATCAGGATCGCGTCTTCGGTGCCCGCGACCACGAGATCGAGGTCGGAGCGCTCGCCGTCCCCGGCGGACAGCAGCGCCTCGTCGGGGTTGACGACGAAGTTGCCGTCGACCTTTCCCACGCGCACGGCGCCGACGGGCGTCGGGAAGGGGATGTCGGAGATCATCACCGCGGCGGAGGCGCCGTTCATGGCGAGGATGTCGTAGGGGTGCTCGTGGTCGACCGACAGAGGGATCGCGACGAGCTGCGTGTCGAAGCGCCAGTCCTTGGGGAACAGGGGGCGCAGCGGGCGGTCGATCATGCGCGCGGTGAGCGTCGCCTTCTCCCCCGGCCTGCCCTCGCGCTTGAAGAACGATCCGGGGATCTTTCCTGTCGCGTACATCCGCTCCTCGACGTCCACCGTGAGCGGGAGAAAATCGACGTCGCGGAACACCCCTGCGACGGCGGTCGAAAGCACCATCGTGTCGCCCTGGCGCACGACAACCGCTCCCGAGGCCTGCTTGGCCATGCGGCCGGTCTCGAACGAGATCTCGCTGCCCGCGATCGTCACGGACACCCGCGTGGGGGCCTCACTACTCATATGTCAACTACCTTCCTGGTCCGCCCGTTCTCTTGGCGACCCGTTCCTTTTATTCCTCTTTTGCGAACCCGACGAGCTTAGCGGACGCACCCGCGCGCGCGGCTGCGCGAACCTGCCGCGACGCCCTCTTCGAGCACGTCCAGGCCGGGGAGATCCCCGCGAGGGCGCCTGATCGCCGGCCGCGCGACGCCCTCGGGATCGAGCACGGCGAGCGCGAGGGCGCTCACTTGCGCAGGCCGAGCTCCTTGATCAGCGCGCGGTATCCCTCGAGGTCGGTGCGCTGGAGGTAGGAGAGAAAGCGCCGGCGGCGGCCGACGAGCATCAGCAGGCCGCGGCGCGAGTGATGGTCCTTGCTCTGCTCGCGCAGGTGCCCGGTGAGGTGGTTGATGCGCTCGGTGAGCAGCGCGATCTGCACCTTGGCCGAGCCGGTGTTCGTCTCGTCGCCGCCGAACTGCTCGGCAATCTCGCGCTTTCGCTCGCTTGTGATCGCAGCCATGAGCGCGCACACCGTAGCAGAGCCCGCGCGCGCGCTCGCGCGGTCGCCTTCAGGCTACGCCAGCGTCCTGGGCGACCCGCTCGCGCGTGGCCTGTACGTCGCGGTGCATCTGCTCGACGAGCGCCTCCGCCGAGGCGAACCGCCGCTCGCCGCGCAGCCGCGCGAGAAACTCGATGCACAGTCGCGAGGAGTAGAGGTCGCCTTCGAAGTCGAGGATGTACGCCTCGATCAGCTCGCCGCGACCGGTCGTGAACGTGGGGCGCACGCCGATGCTGACAGCGGCCGCCCTGCCGTTGGCGAGACACGCGTAGACGCCGTGACCCGGCAGCGCGAGCGCGTCCTGGGGCACGAGGTTGGCCGTCGGAAAGCCGAGCTCGCGCCCGCGCTCGTCGCCGTGCACGACCTCGCCGCAGAGCATGAACCGCGCCCCCAGCAGGCGGTCGGCGCGCTCGAGGTCCCCCGCGAGGACGAGCCCGCGGATGTGGCTCGAGGACACGATCTCGCCTTCGACTTCGAGCAGCGGGTGCACGACGGTCTCGAGCGCGTCGTGCGCGAGCAGCAGCTGTGGATCCCCCTGCGCCCGGTGCCCGAAGCGGAAGTTCTCGCCGATCGAGACGCGCGTGGCGCCGAGCGTGCCGATGAGCACGTCCTCGATGAACGACTGCGCCGAGCGCGCGGCGAACTCGGCGTCGAACGGGACCACGATCATCTCGTCCACGCCGAGCGAGGCGATCAGCTCGGCCTTGCGCTCGAGCGTGGTCAGCAGCTTCGGCACGTGCGCGGGCGCGACGACGGAGCTCGGGTGGGGGTCGAACGTGAGCACGCTGTCCGAGCCCGCGATCACCTCGCGGTGACCGAGGTGCACGCCGTCGAACGTCCCGACCGCCACGCTGCGCCCGTCGCGGCGCTCGGCGTCGGGCAGGCGCGTGAGCTTCACGCGCGACAGACTAGTGAAGGCGCACGCGAGCCTACTCGGCGCCGTCCGCGCCCGCCCTCGCGAGCGCGTCGGCGAGCGCGATCAGCGGCGCGTCCTGCCACGGCTCCCCGCGCGCGGGCGGTGGCGCGGCGTCGCGCACCTGAAACGGTCCGATCGCCGCACGCCGCAGCTCGAGGCAGTAGGCGTCGTCGAGGTCCGCGATCAGCGAGCGCACGTACGTCCCCGATCCGCACTCGATCTCGAAGCCCGCGCGCTCGCGCTCCCGCCACAGCTGCTCGAAGCGGTACACGCGCACGGTCCTCTCGGGCAGCTCGAACGCCTCGCCGCGCCGTGCGCGCGCGTATGCGCGCTCACCTTCGACCTTCACCGCCGAGTGCCGCGGCGGGCGCTGGCGCACCTCGCCGACGGGCAGCGGCGGCGGATCGGGCGGCACGCGGCCGGTGTGCGTGATCTCGCCCTCCGTGTCGCCGGTGCTCGAGCGCGCGCCGAGCTGCGCGACGACCTCGTAGCGCTTCGGCAGCGCCATGAGCGCGCGCTGAGCCTTCGTCGCGCGGCCGACGAGGATCAGCAGAAGGCCGGTCGCGAAGGGGTCGAGCGTGCCCGCGTGACCCGTCTTTGCGCCGCCGAGCGAGCGGCGCACGGCGGCGACGACGTCGTGCGAGGTGATGCCCGCGGGCTTGTCGATCAGCAGCACGCCCTCCGCGCCCGAGGCGTGTGCGCGCGCGGGCACTCAGGCGAGTGTCGGCGCCGCGCTCGCCGCGCGCGCGCCCCCGCGCTGCGCGGCGATCTCGGAGCGCAGGAACGCGATCAGCTGCTCGACGTCGAGGGTCGTCGCGAAGCCGGCCGCGCGCCGGTGCCCGCCGCCGCCCTGCGCGCGCGCGATCAGCGAGACGTCGATGTCGTCGTCGGCGGCGCGCAGCGAGACCTTGCGCTGCCCCTTGCGCTCGGCGGAGATGAGCTCGCGCACGAGCACCGCGACCTTGGTCCCGTGCAGCGCGCGCAGCTGGTCGACGATCCCCTCCGAATAGTGTTCCTCGGCGTCGGCGCTCTCGAAGTCCTTGGCCGAGAGCGACGCGAGCGTGAGCTCGCCGTCGTCGAAGCGGCGCACGTCGCCGAGCGCGAGCGCCATCAGCGAGACCTTCTCCGGCGGGATGTCCTCGTACAGCGCTCGGTAGATGCGCTGGACTTCGACCCCCGCTTCGATCAGCTCGGCCGCCATGCGGTGCGCTTGCGGGCCGGTGTTCTCGTACATGAAGCGGCCGGTGTCGGTGATCAGGCCGATGTACAGCGCTTCGGCGGCCGCGGGCGTCGGCTCGACGCCGAGCCCATGCATGAGGTCCCACACGATCTCCGCGGTCGAGGACGCGGACGGCACGACGTAGTCGAGCGTGCCGAAGTGGGTGTTGTCGTGATGGTGGTCGATGTTCAGCAGGCTCGCGCCGCTGCGGAGAACGCTCGCGGAGTTGCGGTCGATATTCCCGCAGTCGAGGAACACGACGGTTCGCTGCGCGATGTCGCCGGGCGGCGACTGGATCGCGCCCCGCAGGTCGAACATGCCGTACTCGGGAGGGATCGGCATATCGTCGGCCGCGATGAACATGACCGACTCCTTGCCGATCGCGCCCAGCAGCTCGTTCATGCCGATCAGCGAGCCGAGCGCGTCGCCGTCGGGGTTCTCGTGCGTGGCGAGGACGAACTTCGAGTCCTCGCGGATGTGCTCGAGCACCTCGTCGCGAGCCGCCGCGCCGTCCCTGGAGCTCACTGAGCCTCGCCCTCGCGCATGAGCTCTTCCAGGCGCATCGCGCGATCGGTGGTGTCGTCGTATGCGAACTCGAGCGTGGGCGTGCGCTTGAACGCGAGCTCGCTTGCGATCCGTCGCTGCAGGAAGCCGTGCGCGCTGCGCAGGCCCTCGAGGCTCTGCTCGCGCTGCGCGTCGTCGCCGAGCACGCTCACGTACACGCGCGCATGGCTGATGTCGGCGCTTGTCCTTACGTCGGTCACGGTCACAAATCCCACGCGAGGGTCCTTTAGCTCTCCTGCCAACGCATCCCCGATCACCTGGCGGATCGCCTCGTCGACGCGGCGCATGCGTCCTGCGGTCATCCTATCTGCCCGTCGGCGCCCTCAAACAGGGGTGAAGGCAAGCATGCACGAGCGGCTGCGCGCGCGCGCCGGTGGCTTCGCCGTGCTTGCACAAGGACACATCACCCGTTCGCCTCGCGTCCTCGTTCAGGACTCGAGCTCGCGCTGCTGCAGGCTCGTCGCGTAGCTCTCGAGCACGTCGCCCTCGTGCACGTCCTGGAAGTTCGCGAGCACTATTCCGCACTCGAAGCCGGCGGCGACCTCGCGCACGTCGTCGTTGAAGCGGCGCAGGCTCGCGATCGTCGTGTCGTAGATCACGGTGCCGTCGCGCACTAGGCGGACTTTCGCGCCGCGAGTGATCTTGCCCTCGGTGACGTGCGACCCGGCGATCGTTCCGATCCGCGAGGCACGGAACAGCTGGCGGACCTCGGCCTGCCCGAGCGAGGTCTCGACCTCGGTCGGCTCGAGCATGCCCTGCATCGCCGCGCGCAGCTCGTCGATCGCGCGGTAGATGACCGCGTAGGAGCGGATCTCGACGCCCTCACGCTCGGCGATCTGTCGCGCGTCGCCGACGGGGCGCACGTTGAACGCGAGGATCACGCCGTCGGAGGCCGCCGCGAGCATCACGTCGGACTCGCTGATCCCGCCGACGCCGCGGTGGATTATGTTGACCTCGACCTCCTGCTGCGGAAGCTTTGCGATCTCGTCCTCGATCGCCTCCAGCGAACCGGCGACGTCGGCCTTGATGACGAGGCTGAGCTGCTTGACGGCGCCCTCCTGGGCGAGCTTGAAGACGTCCTCGAGGCTGACTTTGCGCCCCGAGCGGCGCGCGAGCGCCTCGGTCTTGAGCCGGTTGGCGCGCTCCCCCGCGAGCTGGCGCGCGCGGCGCTCGTTGTCGACCACGCGCACGTGCTCACCGGCCTCCGGCACGCCGTCGAAGCCGAGCATCTCGACGGGCTGGCCCGGCGTCGCGCGCTTGACGCGCGCTCCGGTGAAGTCGTGCATCGCGCGCACGCGCCCGAAGTTCGCGCCCGCGACGAGCGCGTCGCCGACGCGCAGCGTGCCGCGCTGGATGAGGGTCGTCACGACGGGCCCGCGGCCGGGGTCGAGCTTGGACTCGATGACCGTACCCGACGCCAGCGTCTCGCGGTTCGCCTTCAGCTCCTCGAGGTCGGTTACGACCTGGATCGTGTCCAGCAGCGAGTCCAGGCCCTGGTGCGTCTTCGCGCTCACGTCTACGAACTCGACCTCGCCGCCCCACTCGGACGGCTGCAAGCCGTGCTGGGTCATCTCGGTGCGCACGCGCTCGGGCTGTGCGCCCTCCTTGTCGATCTTGTTCACCGCGACGACGATCGGCACCTCCGCCGCGCGCGCGTGGTCGATCGCCTCCTCGGTCTGAGGCTTGACGCCGTCGTCGGCCGCGACGACGATCACCGCGAGGTCCGTGACGCGCGCGCCGCGCGCGCGCATCGCGGTGAACGCTTCGTGGCCCGGGGTGTCCAGGAAGGTGATCTCGCGCCCGGCGTGCTGCACCTGGTAGGCGCCGATGTGCTGGGTGATGCCGCCGGCCTCGCCGGCCGCGACCTGGGTCTCGCGGATCGCGTCGAGCAACGAGGTCTTGCCGTGGTCGACGTGCCCCATGATCGTCACCACCGGCGGGCGCTCGACGAGATCGTCCGCCTCGTCCACGAACGTCGGCTCGACGTCCACGTCGTCGCTCGCGTGCACGATCTCGATCTGCTTGTCGAATTCATCCGCGAGCAGCTGGATCGCGTCGTCGGAGAGCGTCTGCGTGAGCGTCGCCATCTCGCCGAGCAGCATCAGCCTCTTGATCACCTCGGGGACCGGCACGCCCAGGTACTCGGCGACGTCCTTCACGGTCGAGCCCGAGTTGACGCGGATCTCGTCCGTCGCCTCGAGCACGGCGGTGTCGATCGGCGCGATCGTCTCCTCGTACGTGCCGCGCCGGCGCCGGCCGCGCCGGGGCCGCCGTTGCGGCTGGTTCGCCGGACCGCCCTGCTGGCGGCGCGAGGCCTGCGAGTCGATCACCACGCGGCGGCGCCCGCCGGGGCCGACATCGCCGGGCGAGCGCTCGCCCGTGCGCGAATCGCGGGTGGGGCGCACCCGCTCCTGTCCGGGCGCCGGCGGCGCCCCCGGGGCCGGAGCGGGCTGCGCGGGAGTGCTGGGCGCCGGCGCCACGCGGGCGCTCGGCGCGGGGGCGGCCGCTGCCGGGGCCGCCGCCGCGGGGGCGGGCGCGCGACGCGGGGCGTCTACGGGGGCCGGGGGCGCGGGGGCGGCCTGCGCCTCGGCGGCGGACGCGCGTGCCTGCGGCTGCTGCGCGGGCGGCGCGCTCGCGGGCGCGCCTCCGGCGCCGTTGCCCGCCGCGCCGTCGGCGGTGAGCGCTTTCAGCGCGAGCGCCTCCTCGACGGAGGACGCCGCGGCCTTGGCCTCGATGCCGGCAGCGTGCAGTTTCTCGAGCAGCTCCTTGCTCGAGAGGCCGTGCTCCTTTGCGAGTTCGTGTACGCGCTTCTTGCTCACCGGCACCCGATTCTAGGGGCGTATCCCGCTCGGGCGTGTCCGGGGCGCCTAGGAGGCGGGCCCGGCGGCGTCCGCGGGCGCCTCGGCAGCGGTGGCGGCGTCCATGCCGATGGCGGGCGGCGCCTCGGCGGCTGCCGCGACGGGCGGCTCGTCGGGGGTGTCCGCGGACGGGTTGGGTTGCGCCGCGGTGGCCGCCGGCCCGTCGACGCGGGCCTGCTGTTCGCCATCGGGCGCCGGGCCCTCGGCATCGTGCTCGCCGGCGATCACGTCGTCGAGCGCCTCGGCGGACGGCTCGCTCTCCGCGGCCTCGGGCGCGGGTGACTCCGCGGCCGCCGGCGGCTCGGGCGCCTCAGACAGGGGCGCCGCCTCATCCGCGGCGTCCTGGAGCGAGGCGGGGGCGGACGCGGGCGCGAGGTCGGCGACGTTGTCACTGTCGATGTTGGCGAGCGCCTGGTGGGTCTCGATGCCGCAGTAGCGGGAGCCGGGGAGCGCCGCGTTGGGACAGCGTCGGCCGTTGGAGAGGATCGCGGCGCAGCGGCCGGTGACCTCCTCCTCCTCGTAGCCGTGCTCGGCCTCCTCGGCCGCGAACTCGGTCTCCGAGCGGATGTCCACGCGCCAGCCGGTGAGGCGCGCGGCGAGGCGCGCGTTCTGACCTTCGCGGCCGATCGCCAGCGAGAGCTGGTCGTCGGGCACGATCACGGTCACCTGCTTGGCGTCGTCGTCGACGAGCACCTCCCGCACGCGCGCGGGCGACAGCGCCTTGGCGACGAAGCGTGCGGGCTCGTCGTTGAAGGGGATGATGTCGATCTTCTCGCCGCGCAGCTCGGAGACGACCATGCGCACGCGCGAGCCGCGCGGGCCGACGCACGCGCCGACGGGGTCGACGCCGTCGGTGTGCGAGATGACGGCGATCTTCGAGCGGTAGCCGGGCTCGCGCGCGACGTTCGCGATCTCGACGAGGCCGTCGGCGATCTCGGGGACCTCGAGCTCGAACAGCTTCTTGATCAGCTCTGGGTCGCGCCGCGAGACGATGATCGCGGGGCCCTTCGTCGACGGCGAGACCTCCTTGATGACCGCCTTGATGCGCTGCGAGTGGTCGTAGCGCTCGCCCTCGACCTGCTCGGACTTCGGCAGCAGCGCCTCGACGCGTTCGCGCAGCTGCACGAGCGTGTAGCGCGAGTCCGACTGCTGCACGATGCCCGTGATCAGCTCGCCGACGCGGTCGCGGTACTCCTCGTACATCATGTCGCGCTCGGCCTCGCGGATGCGCTGCAGGATCACCTGCTTGGCGGTCTGCGCGGCGATACGCCCGAAGTCGTCGGGCGTCACGTCCCGTTCGCCGATCTGATCGCGGTATTCCTCGAACTTGCGCGGGTCGATTTCGGGTTCCTCCGGTTCGCGCATCTCGCCTGTCTCGGGATCGATCGTCGTTTCCTCGTCGATCGTCTCCACGATCAGGTGCGCCTCCAGGCGCTCGGGGATGATCAGTTCGATCACGCGGAAGTCGGCTGTGTCGCGGTCCATTTCCACGCGCGCGTACTTGGCCGAGCCGGGCTGCTTCTTGTACGCGGACAGGAGCGCGTCCTCCAGCGCCATCATCAGCTTCTCCGGCTCGATTCCCTTCTCGCGCGCCAGCGCGT
>DATBCA010000384.1:0-6266 GCA_036270715.1 Solirubrobacteraceae bacterium | reverse complement strand
GCGCGCATCCTGCTCGACTTCGACGCCGACTCGGAGAAGATCCGCAACGAGGTCATCCGCATGCTCTCGGGCCCCGGCGGGCGCCGCCAGGGACAGTCGGCGGGCGCCGGCGCCGGCGCGGGCTCCTCGCCGGGCGAGGGCAAGAAGTCGTCGAAGCTGCTCGACCAGTTCGGGCGCAACCTCACGAAGCTCGCGTCCGAGGGCAAGCTCGACCCGTGCGTGGGGCGCGAGACGGAGATCGAGCGGATCATGCAGATCCTCTCGCGGCGCACGAAGAACAACCCCGTGCTGGTGGGCGAGCCGGGCGTCGGCAAGACGGCCGTCGTCGAGGGCTTGGCACAGCGCATCACCAGCTCCGAGGTGCCCGAGCTGCTTCGCAACAAGCAGATCTACACGCTCGACCTCGCGGCCCTCGTCGCCGGCTCGAAGTACCGCGGCGAGTTCGAGGAGCGCCTCAAGAAGGTGATGAAGGAGATCACCCAGCGCGGCGACATCATCCTGTTCATCGACGAGCTCCACAACCTCGTCGGAGCGGGCGCGGCCGAGGGCGCGATCGACGCCGCGTCGATCCTGAAGCCCGCGCTCGCGCGCGGCGAACTGCAGACGATCGGCGCGACGACGCTCGAGGAGTACCGCAAGTACCTCGAGCGCGACTCCGCGCTCGAGCGCCGCTTCCAGCAGATCCGCGTCGAGGAGCCGACGATCGACCAGACGGTCGAGATCCTCAAGGGCCTGCGCGATCGCTACGAGCAGCACCACAAGGTGCAGATCACCGACGACGCGCTGCGCGCCGCCGGCGAACTTGCGAGCCGCTACATCTCCGACCGCTTCCTGCCCGACAAGGCGATCGACCTGATCGACGAGGCCGCGTCGCGGATGCGCATCAAGTCGATGACCGCGCCTCCCGCCAACCGCGAGCTCGAGGGCGAAGTCGAGACGACGCGGCGCGAAAAGGAGGCTGCGATCGAGGCCCAGGAGTTCGAGAAGGCTGCTGCGCTGCGCGACAAAGAGCGCAAGCTCACCAACCGCAAACGCGAGCTCGAGCAGGAGTGGGAATCGGGCGAGTCCTCCGAGCGGCCGTCGATCGGCGAGGAGGAGATCGCGGACATCGTCTCGATGTGGACCGGCATCCCCGTGTTCAAGCTGACCGAGGCCGAGACCCAGAAGCTGATGCGCATGGAGGACGAACTGCACAAGCGCGTGATCGGCCAGCACCCGGCGATCGAAGTGATCTCGAAGGCGATCCGCCGTTCGCGCGCGGGCCTGAAGGACCCCAAGCGCCCGACCGGCTCGTTCATCTTCCTCGGCCCCTCCGGCGTCGGCAAGACCGAGCTCGCGCGCACGCTCGCCGAGTTCCTGTTCGGCGACGACGACGCGATGATCCGCATCGACATGTCCGAGTACATGGAGAAGCACGCGGTCTCGCGCCTCGTCGGCTCGCCCCCCGGCTACATCGGCTACGACGAGGGCGGGCAGCTGACCGAGGCCGTGCGCCGCAAGCCATACAGCGTGCTGCTGCTCGATGAGATCGAGAAGGCGCACCCGGACGTCTTCAACATCCTCCTGCAGATCCTCGAGGACGGCCGCCTGACGGACGCGCAGGGGCGCACCGTCGACTTCCGCCACGCGATCGTGATCATGACCTCGAACATCGGCGCCGCCGAGATCGCGCGCAACACCCCGCTCGGCTTCGCCGTCTCCGAGGACGAGACCGGGATCACCTACGACGAAATGAAGAGCAGGATCATGGGCGAGCTGAAGAAGGTCTTCCGGCCCGAGTTCCTCAACCGCATCGACGACGTGATCGTGTTCCACAAGCTGCAGAAGGACGAGATCAAGCAGATCGTCGAGCTGCTGCTGCTGCGCATCCGCGAGTCGATGGCCGAGCGCGAGCTCCAGCTCGAGCTCACCGGCGAGGCCAAGGACATGCTCGTCGAGAAGGGCTGGGACCCCGCGATGGGCGCACGGCCGCTGCGGCGCGCGATCCAGCGCTACATCGAGGACCCGCTCGCGGACTTCGTCCTGCGCGAACAGCTCACGCCCGGAGCGACCGTCGTGATCGACCCGGCGCCCGCGGACGACGAGAGCGAGGTCCGCCTCACGATCGTCAAGCCGAAGAAGCAGAAGACGCCTGTCGGCGTCGGCGCCGAGGGCGGCGCGCCCGCCGAGGGGCTCGGCGAGGACGCCGAGAGCGCTCCCGACGAGCCGTCCGAGCTCGCCGCTCCCGACCAGTCGTAGCGGCCCGCGCCGGCGCCGGCCCTGTCCGTCTACGAGTCCGATCCGCACGCACAGGACGACGCGTCGTTCGAGCCCGGCGGCCTGAGGAATCTGGTCGCGGGCAACCGCGCGCGCTTGCTCGACGCGCGCAGGACGCCCGTGGTGGTCGCGGGCGTCGATCGCGAGCGCGCGGTCTTCGAGGTCGTGGTCGAGGCGTTCGAGGATGCCGGCGCGCGCTGGCGGCTGCCGCTCGACTACGTCGCGCGCTTTCAGTTCGCGCGCGGCGGCGCGCTCCTCGACGCGCGCGAGACCGGCGCGCTCCAGGGGCTCGTCGTCGAAGCGATGCGCGCGCTCGAACTACCCGCGACAGGAGCCGCGCGCGCCAATAGCGACCGTGCGCTCGCGCTCGAAGCCGCGCGCGTGCGCGAGGCGATCGCTTCGCGGGCGGCGCTGCGCGAGCTCGACCTCGCCGCGCACGTCGCCGGGCGCGAAGGGTGCGAGGAGGCGATCGCGCTGCTCGCTTCGCTCGCCGCCGAACGCGGCGTCGCGTCGCTCGAGCAGGAGCTGGCGCGCACGTACGTCTCAAACCCCGAGTCGGGAGAGATCGTCAAGGGGCACGCGATCGTGCTCGCGGAGATGGGGCTGTGCGCGTACTCGGGGAGGGTCGTCGTCGACGAGAGCTTGTTCGACGGCGACGGCGCGAAGGATCTGCGGCGTGCTCACATACTGCTTCGGCTCGCGTTCCTGCGCGAGCTGATGGCGGTCATCGGCCGCGACGAGGTCGAGCTCTACCGCGGCGCCGCCTTCGAGGGCGCGGTGCACCCGAGTCGCGTGCCGTCGCTCGTCGCTGCGACGTTCTCGCGCGAGGTGGCCACGTCGCACTTCGACGGCGGCCCCACGACGAGGACCGCGCTGCTCGCGCGCCAGCGCGTGCCGGTCGGCCGGCTGTTCATGACGTTCCTCGAGACCGCCGCGATGAACGGCCGCTACCGCGAGGCCGAGGCGGTGCTCGTCGGCGACCCCGGCAACCTCACCTTCTAGCGCGCGTGACGGAGCTCGGCGATGGCTCGCGCGACGACGTCGAGGACGTTCTCGCGCTGTGGGCGCGGTCGGGATCGCCGTCGACTGTGAGCGACGACGTCGAGTCGCTCGCGTCCCTCCTCGACCACGACCCGCGCTCGCTCCTGCTCGCGCACGCCGACGGGAAGCTCGTCGGCTCGCTGATCGTCGCGTGGAACGGCTGGCGCGGCAGCTTCTTCCGTCTCGCCGTCGACCCTCGTCATCGACGGCGAGGGGTTGCGACGGAGCTGGTCCGAGAGGGGGAGAGACGCCTGCGAGAGCTCGGGGCGCTGCGCATCGACGCGATCGTCGCTTCCGACGACGCCGCCGCGATGGGGCTCTGGCGCGCGTTCGGCTACGAGCGCCAGGAGGATCGCACGCGCTTCGTGCGCAACTTCACGGCCGGCTGAGCGCTCGCGCGCTTACCGCAGCTCCGAGGCGAAGACGCATGACGGTGCCGTCCCCGGCCGTCCGTAGCCTGCGTGGGCAATGGCTCGCGACAGCGTCCACGGCTGCACGCAGTGCGGATTTCAGTCGCCGCAATGGCACGGCCAGTGCCCCGGCTGCGGCGCCTGGAACACGCTCGTCGAGGAATCGCTCCCGGCGCCCGCACGCGCCGGCGCGCGCGCGCGAGCACGCAGGGCTCCCGCCGCGAGAGCGGACGTACGATCGCGTCCCCGCGCGCTCCAGGACGTCGGCTCGAGCGCCGTCGAGCGGCTGGAAACGGGCATCGGCGAGCTCGACCGCGTACTCGGAGGAGGGCTCGTGCCGGGCTCGCTCGTGCTGCTCGGCGGCTCGCCTGGGATCGGCAAGTCGACGCTCACGAACATGGTTCTCGGCCACCTCGAGGCCTGCGGCCGGCGCACGCTGTACGTGAGCGGCGAGGAGTCCGCGGAGCAGGTGCGCCTGCGCGCGGAGCGCCTCGCGCCGGCGGCGCTGCGTGTGCCGATCGTCGCGGAGACGGACCTCGAGGAGATCCTCGGCGTGCTCGCCGCGCACGCCCCCGACGCGTGCGTGATCGACTCCGTGCAGACGCTCCGCGCGGCGGAGCTCGCGGGCGCTGCCGGATCGGTCGGCCAGGTGCGCGAGGTGACGGGGCGGATCATGGAGCTCGCGAAGTCGCGCGGGATCGCCGTGATCCTCGTCGGGCACGTGACGAAGGACGGCGCGCTCGCCGGCCCGCGCGTGCTCGAGCACGTCGTCGACTGCGTGCTGCAGTTCGAGGGCGAGCGCGAGCGGCCGTACCGCGAGCTGCGCGCGCTGAAGAACCGTTTCGGCTCCACCAACGAGGCCGGCCTGTTCGAGATGCGCGCGGGCGGCCTCGTCGAGGTGCTCGACGCGTCCGCGCGATTCGTCGCCGAGGCCACGCGCGCGCCCGGCAGCGTGGTGCTCGCGGCGATGGAGGGGACTCGCCCGCTGCTCGTCGAGGTGCAGGCTCTGGTCTCGCCGTCGGAGCTCGAGCAACCGCGGCGCGTGACGTCGGGCCTCGATCGCAACCGGCTCGCGCTCGTGCTCGCGATCCTCGGCCGCCACGGCGGGATCGGCACGGGAGGCGCCGACGTGTTCGTGAACGTCGTCGGCGGAGTGCGCGTGGACGAGCCCGGCTGCGATCTCGCCGTCGCCCTCGCGGTCGCCGGCGCGAGCCGCGGAGTCGCGCTGAGCTCCTCGCCACGCGCGTGCTTCGGCGAGCTCGGCCTGACGGGCGAGCTGCGCTGGGTGGGGCACCCCGAGCGGCGTCTGGAGGAGGCCGCCAAGCACGGACTGCGCGAGGTGATCGCTCCGCCGGACAGCGGCGCGGGAGCGAGCGAGGCCGCGACGTTCTCGCAGGCGCTCGCACTCGCTCTCCCCGCGAACGCGCACAGGCGCGTGCGGGCCCTCGCCTGAACGGAGGAGCCCTCGCGCGGGCCGCTGCACGGCCGCTTTCGCCCGCCGCGGCGGGGCGCTAAAGGAATGCTAAATGCCCTAGAATGAGGGGTCGTGGCGCTCCGGTCCGGCGAAGAATTCGACTACGAAGTAAGGGCCGAGCCGGGATTGATGAGGGCGCTCGAGATGATCGCGCCCGGGACCGCGCTGAGAGAGGGAATCGACAGCATCGTCCACGCACGCACGGGCGGGCTGATCGTGATCGGCGAGCCTGAAGACCTCGCGTTCCTCAACTCCGGCGGCATCAAGCTCGAGCTCGACTACACGCCCGCGTTCCTCTACCAGGTCGCGAAGATGGACGGCGCGATCATCCTCAACGCGAACGCGACGAGGATCACGATGGCGAACGTGCAGCTGATGCCCGACCCGACGATCCTCTCGCACGAGACGGGGACCCGCCATCGCACCGCCGAGCGCGTCTCCAAGCAGACGGACGCCCTCGTGATCGCGATCTCGCAGCGCAGGGACGTCGTCTCGGTGTACGTCGACGGGACCAAGTACATCCTCGAGGACATCCCCGTCGTGCTCGCGAAGGCCAACCAGGCGCTGGCGACGCTCGACAAGTACCGCACGCGCCTCGACCAGGTCTCGACGCGCCTGACCGCGCTCGAGTTCGAGGGCGGCGCGACGCTGCACGACGTGCTCACCGTGCTCCAGCGCTCGGAGCTCGTGACGCGGATGGCGGTCGAGATCGAGCGCTACGCCGTCGAGCTCGGGAGCGAGGGACGCCTGATCGAGATGCAGCTCGAGGAGACGACGGTCGGAACCGCCGCCGAGAAGGCGGCGCTCGTGCGCGACTACCTCTACGAGTACACCGACGAGGGCTTCGCGGCTGGCCTCGAGGAGATCGGGCGGCTCCCGCACCAGGACCTGCTCGACTTCGGGCGCCTCGCCGAGCTGCTCGGCTACGACCGCAAGCTCAACACGCTCGACTATCCCGTCTCGCCGCGGGGCTACCGCGTGCTCGGGCGGATCCCGCGCCTGCCGAAGGTAGTCGTGTCGCAGATCGTCGACGAGTTCGGCGGCCTCGATGAGCTGCTCGCGGCAACGGACGCGGCGCTCGAGAG
>DATBCA010000383.1:0-2746 GCA_036270715.1 Solirubrobacteraceae bacterium | reverse complement strand
GCTCGCCGCCGCGGCGGCGGCGCCCCGAGCATCCGAACGCGCGCCGCGCGAGTTCGGCCCCGAGGCCGGCGGCGCGGCCGCCGGGGAAACCCCTGGCGCGACGCTCGAAGCGCACGCGCCGCGCGCGCTCACCGCCGTGGCGAGGCCGTCGCGAGAAGCGCGTGCCTCGGCGGCGCCGCAGACGAGGGCGCCCGCGCCGGGAGGAGAAGCGAGCGCCGGAGTTGCCGCCGCGCGCGAGTTCTCGCCCGGTTAGCGCCCGCCGGGCACGCGCGGGCTCAGTAGCCGCGCGGGAAGAGCTTGCCGAGGCGCTTGAGCGCCAGCGGGTTGCCGCGCGGGCGTAGCCTTCCGGTCGCCGCGGCGCGCAGCGGGTCGAGGCGTTCGCCGACGATGTCCGCCCAGTCCTGCCAGGAGATGCGCAGGCGCAGGTCGGGGTGCGCCGCCTCGCCCTCCGCGACCGAGCTCGAGCCGTTGTTGACGGTCAGGTGCCAGCTCGGGATGTCGGGGTCGGTGAAGTCCCACTGGTAGGTCGCCGGCCGGCGCAGGCCGTGGTTGGGATTGACCTGCCGGCGGATCGTGTCGAACAGCATCGCGATCGTCTCGGGGTCGCGCGCAGAGGGACCTTCGCGCACGCCGATCACGCCGGCTTTCGCCAGCGCGCGGCCGCGCTGCGAGACCTCCAGCGGGGACAGGCCCACGGGCAGGAGCGGGGGGCCGGGGAGCGACTCGAGCGACATGCCTGCGGAGCGCATCTTCGTCGTGAGCGACGTCAGACCCTCGACGCCGACGCTGTCGAACGTCGCGTTGAAGACCGTGATGTACCGCTCGTCCCAGCCGGGCGGCATGAGGACCTGCGAGGTGTAGCGCGTGACTTCGCCGAGCGTGCGCGCGACCGCTTTCGGCACGCCGACCGGGTCTTCGCGGTTGAGGTCCGCGAGGAGCTTGACGCCGAAGCCGATGTGGCGCTGCTCGTCGGCCGCGATGTTCGCCATGCCCTCGCGGAACGCCGGGAGCTGGTTGCGTTCCTCCAGATAGCTGCAGATGAAGTGCTGACCGGGCTGCGCGAGCGAGGCCTCGATGACGATGTGATAGAGCGTCACCGCCGCGGCGAGCTTCGTGCGCGAGCGGTCCCTGCGCAGCTCGTCGGCCATCGTGTCCAGGCGGTCGAAGATCTTGCGAAAGCCCACCGTCAGCTGCGGCTTGATCGCTTCCAGGCCGCTCGCCATCGAACCGTCGCCGATCCCGCACACCTCCTGCATGAAGCGCCTGAAGAACACGGCGTGGCGAGCCTCGTCGACCTGCTGGGTGGTGAGGAAGTATTTCTGCTCCTCGAGCGGCGCCGCGTCGATGTACGGCGAGAGGTTGTCCGCGACGGCGTCCTCGCCCCAGAAGAACAGGCAGTAGTTCCACAGCGCCGCCTGGCGCTCGAACTCCGTGAAGTCCTCGCGCCATTGGCGCGCGTCCTCGCCGAAGTCGAGCTCGGTCGCGCGCCAGTTGCCGCGCTCCCAGCGTGCGTACAGGTCGCTGTATGTGATCGCGTCCGTGGGGAGGCTCGCGATGTTCGAGTCGGGTGTCGTCGAGGTCGATGTCGCGATGGCCATAGGGCTCCGATCGTTTAGGCGCGGGTTCGCTGCCGGGGCGGTCGCACCGATGCCTGCGCGGCCTCGTTGCCGCTCGGCGGCATGCTGCCGCTCTTCGGATAGTAGACGTTATCCTAGTAACGACCGCTCTGTCAAGTATGATCGTGCTGATGGAAGCCACCGCGAGGCTCACGCGCGAGCAGCGCAAGGCCGCGACACGCGAACGTCTCCTCGACGCCGCGCGCGCGGTGTTCGCGGCGAGTGGATTCCACGGCGCATCGGTCGAGGAGATAGCCGCTGCCGCGGGCTTCTCGACGGGAGCGCTGTACTCGAACTTCGACGGCAAGGAGGATCTGTTTCTCGCGCTGATGGAGCGCGAGATCGACGAACACGCGCGCGAGATCGCCGCGGCGGTCGCGGCACGCCCGTCCGTCGCCGAGCGTGCGACGGGCGGGGCACGGCAATGGATGGCGATGATCGAGCGCGAGCCCGAGCTCGTGCTGCTGTTCACCGAGTTCTGGGCATACGGCGTGCGCCAGCCGCAGGTTCGTCCCGAGATCGCGGCGCGCTTCTCGCAGATACGCGAGATGCTCACGCGTCTGATCGCCGACGGCGCGCGCGAGTTCGACCTCGAGCTCGCGATCCCCGTGCACGAGCTCGCGATCGCGATCGACGCGCTCGCCGACGGGATCGCCCGCCAGCGGCTCACCGACCCCGACGCCGTGCCCGAGGACCTCATGGGCAGGGTGCTGGCGCTGCTGCTCGACGCCGCCACCCGGCGAGCGGCAAACCGCGCGGGCTAGCGGCGGAGAGCGCCCGCATCCCGCGGCGGCGCGTAAGCCTGAGCGAAGTCTCATCGGCACGCGCTTGACAGCCGCGGGAATCGTGACCTACCTTGGGCCCTCACCCGGCCGGCCGGAGACCGGTACGCGTCGCGAGGGAAGTAGAGGTCAAGATGGCCGCGAGATTCCTATGGCCCGCGCACGCGCGTGGCAGCAGACGATCATGCGCGCGATGGCCACACGTTGGCGAAAGGACGTGTTGAGCCCATCGTGCTGAGACGGCACAGACGCACGACCGCGATGGGCGTCGTGCTCGTGGCGATCGGCCTCCTCGCCGCGGCGAAGGCGTTGACCGCGAACTCCGAATGGCTGTGCCCGGGCACGTTC
>DATBCA010000382.1:0-1916 GCA_036270715.1 Solirubrobacteraceae bacterium | reverse complement strand
AGCCAGATCTCTCGGTGCGCCGGACCGCCCGGCCCACCCGGCGGATTGCGAAGCGGCGGCAGGACAATCTCGGCGTTCAGCCTCTGGGCGCGTGCGACCGCGGCGTCGAAGTCGTCGATCTCGAACCACAGCGCGACGCCGTTTCCGTACGGGCGCTTCTCCGGATCGCCGATCCGCCCATGGTGATGCTCGACGATGAACGCATGGAGCTGGAGAACGAGAACGTCGTCGCGCATCAGCCGCTCGTACTCATCGCCTCCGTGCCCGCTCTCGCAGCCGAGTAGCTCCTGGTAGAAGCGACTGCTTTGTTGGACGTCCGTCACTGCGACGAGTGGCTGCGGGCGCACGGCGGTCATCTGCTCGGGCGCAGGGCGTCGAGAAACCGCGTCACCGACGCGCCGACCGCGGCGCGCGTCTTTCCGCCGTCGTCCGCGCGCGCGACGAGCATCGCGCCCTCGTCGATCGCGCCGAGGATCATGTGCGCGAGCGGCTCGACCGGCTGCTCGTCGATGACGCCCGCGTCGACCGCCGCCTGGAGCGTCGCCTGCACGACGCCGAGGCCGTAGCGCATGCCGATCTCGCGCCAGCGCAGCCAGCCGAGCACCGCCGGCGCGTCGAGCAGCGCGATCCGCTGCACCGCGGGATCCTCGGAGGCGTCGAGGAACGCCAGCGCGCCGATGCGCAGGATCTCGAGCGGATCGCTCGTCTGCAGCTCCGCCGATTGCGCGACCTGTTCGACGAGCTCGCGCTCGAGCTCCTCGTAGACCGCCTCGAACAGCTCGCGCTTTCCGTCGAAGTGGTGATACAGCGCTCCGCGCGTGACGCCCGCCGCGCGCACGATCTCTTCGGTGCCCACGTCCGCGTAGCCGCGCGCGGCAAACAGCTCGCGCGCGGCGGCGATCAGTGCCGAGCGAGTTTCGAGCGACTGTTCGGCCTTACGGGATCGCACCGGCTCACGCGGCTCGCTCGTCTCCGGCTCCCTCCCGTCACTTTTCGATTTGACATGCATGCAGTCTGTATGCTAGATACATACAGTCTGTATGTCGAGTTCTGCAACAGATGTCGCCGTAGCGATGCGCGAGGAAGTGAAAGGAGAAAGACACGATGAGCAACTTGAACGGAGCGAGCCAATCGGACATGCGCGAGGTGCGCCTCGACCAGGGCACGATCCGCTACCGCGACACCGGCGCGGGCGAGCCGATCGTGCTCGTGCACGGCCTGCTGACGAACGGCGAGCTGTGGCGCGACGTCGCGCCGGCGCTTGCCGCGGACTTCCGCGTGATCGTGCCCGACTGGCCGCTCGGGTCGCAGGAGCTCCCGCTGGCGCCGGGCGCCGACCTCTCCCCTCCCGCGCTCGCGCGGCTGATCGCCGATTTCATCGCGGCGCTCGACCTCGAGCGCGTGACGCTCGTCGGTAACGACACGGGCGGAGCGCTGTGCCAGCTGGTCGCTGTGAATCACGGCGAGCGCATCGGCAGGCTCGTCCTCACACCGTGCGACGCGTTCGAGCACTTTCCCCCACCCGCGTTCCAACCGCTCGTAAGCGCCGCGAAGGTCCCCGGCGCCGTCTACGCGATCCTGCAGTCGATGCGCGCTCCCGCCGCGCGACGAGCGCCGCTCGCCTACGGATGGCTGATGAAGCGCTACGACTCCGCGCTCACGGCGAGATGGGTCGCGCCCGGGCTCGCGAGCCGCGAGCTGCGCGCGCAGATCGCGACGATCCTCAAGGGGTTCTCACCAAGCCACACGCTCGCGGCCGCCGAGCGCTTCGGCGAGTTCGCGAAGCCGGTGCTCATCGCGTGGGCGCCCGAAGACCGCTTCTTCAAGCTCGCAAACGCCGAACGGCTACGCGACGCGTTCCCCGACGCGCGCCTCGAGCGGATCGAGGACAGCTACACCTTCGTGATGATCGACCA
>DATBCA010000381.1:0-1756 GCA_036270715.1 Solirubrobacteraceae bacterium | reverse complement strand
CGCGCGGCGCTCGATCGCGCGCTCGCCCTTCGCGGGGGCGGGCCATACGTGCTGCAAGCCGCGATCGCCTCGCTGCAGGCGGAGGATCGGGTTGACTGGGCGGAGGTTGTGCAGCTGTACGCGCGCCTCGCGCACCTGACGAATTCGCCCGTGGTCGAGCTCAACCGCGCGGTCGCGATCGCGCAGGCGGGCTCGCCGCAGGACGCTCTGGAGATCGTCGAGCGCCTCGAGCTCGAGGACTACCGGTACCTGCACTCGACGCGCGCAGAGCTGCTGCGGCGCGTCGGTCGCGGCGAGGAGGCGCGCTCTGCGTACGAGCGCGCGCTCGCGCTCACGGCGAACGAGCCGGAGCGCCGCTTCCTCGAGCGGCGGATCGCGGAGCTCTAGCCGCGCCTGCTGCGCTCGAGCTCTTCCTGCAGCCCTTCGAGCACGCGCACCACGCGCAGGCCGCTGTGCCCGTCCGACAGCGGTGCGGTGCGGTTGCGGATCGATTCGATGAAGTGCTCGCACTCCAGTCGCAGCGGCTCTGCGGCGGGGATGCGAGGCGAGTAGATGTCGCCACTGCGGGTGATGTACTCGCCGTAGGAGCGCGTGTCCTCGTCGACGCCCTTGTCGTAGACCGTGAGCTTTCCCTCGGCGGCCATGTCGTCGAACGTCGCCATGCGCTGCGAGCCCACGACCGTGAAGCGCCGCTCCTTGTGCGGGTCGAGCCACGACAGGTGCAGGTGCGCAGCGATTCCCGAGGGGAAGCGCAGGAAGCAGAAGACGACGTCCTCGACGCCCGCGCGCACGTAGCACTCCCCACGCGCGGTCAGCTCGACGGGCTCCTCGTCGACGAGGTACAGCAGCACAGAGAGGTCGTGCGCGCCGAGGCTCCAGAGCGCGTTCTCGTCCGCGCGGACCTTGCCGAGGTTGAGGCGATTTCCGTAGATGTAATGGATCTCGCCGAGTTGGCCCTCGTCGACGAGCTGCTTGAGCTTTCGCACCGCGGGGTGGTACTCGAGCAGGTGGCCGACCATCAGCGTCCGCCCCGACGCGGCGGCTGCCAGCGCCGCGCTCGCGGCGTCGGCGCTCGACTGCGCGAGCGGCTTCTCCACGAAGCAGTGCTTGCCCGCCTCGAGCACGCGCAGCGCGAGCTCGGCGTGGGTAGGCACCGGGGTAGCGAGCGCGATCGCGTCGAGGCTCTCGTCCTCGAGCAGGTCCTCGATGCGCTCGGTCACGCGCGCGCCAGGCACGAGCGCGGCGGCACGCTCGCGCGCCCCCGCGTCAGGGTCGCAGCACCACACGACCTCGCTGCCCTCGATCGCGTTGAAATTGCGCGCCAGGTTCGGCCCCCAGTAGCCGAGTCCGACCACGCCTATACGCACGCGATCGCTCATGCGCGGTTCGCCTCGGCGGTCGTCGTGCTCGGTGCCGGCTTCACAGGCGGCCCGGACACGACAGCCGCCCTTACGGCCTCTACCACCTCGTTCGCTTGCTCGGCCGTCAGGACCGGGCTCATGGGGATCGCGACGTTTGTGCGCGCCAGCCGGTCGGTCGCGGGCAGGTGTGCTGCGGCACCCCACCGCGCCATCGCGGGCTGGCGGTGGACGGCGATGCGGTACTGGGCTCGGGCCTCCACGCCTGCGTGCGCGAGCGCGGCGATCAGCTCGTCGGCGTGCTCGTCGCGCACGACGTACATGTGCCACGCGGGCTCCGTGCCCTCCGCGACGGCTGGCAGCGCGACGAGCTCGCCGAGGCCCGCCTCCTCATACAG
>DATBCA010000380.1:0-1976 GCA_036270715.1 Solirubrobacteraceae bacterium | reverse complement strand
GCACGAGCTCGCCGCCCGAGCCGCGCGCGAGCAGCCAGTTGAAGAGCGCCGTGCGCGCGCCCCCGATGTGCAGCGCACCCGTCGGCGATGGCGCGAAGCGAAGCCTCATAATGCCGCCCGCATGCTAATCGGCGCGCACGTTTCGACCGCCGGCGGCCTTTACCACGCGGTCGAGCGCGGCGTCGAGCGCGGGTGCGAGGCGATCCAGATCTTCAACCAGTCGCCGCGCATGTGGCGCCCGACCAACTACAGCGACGACGACGTCGCGAGGTTCCGCGCGGCGCTGTCGAGCAGCGGCATCCGCGCGGTCGTCATTCACGCGGTCTACCTCGTGAACTGCGCGGCGGAGGATCGCGGCATACGCGAAAAATCGCTCGTCTCGCTCACGCAGTCGCTGCGCGTCGGCGCCGCGATCGGCGCGCGCGGCGTCGTCGTTCATCCCGGCTCGGCGAAGACCGGAGACTCCGGACGCGCGATCGCGCGCGCCGGAAAGACGCTCGCGGCGGCGCTCGCGGACAGCGAGCGATGCCCCCTCTACCTCGAGAACACCGCCGGCGCGGGCGGAACGCTCGGGCGGTCGCTCGCGGAGCTGGCCTCGCTGCTCGACGCCGCGGGCGGCGACGCGCGGCTGGGGGCGTGCCTGGACTCGTGCCACCTGCTCGCCTCCGGCTACGACGTGCGCACGCCCACGGACGTCGACGCACTGGTCGTGGAGGTAGCCGCGCAGCTCGGCCTCGAGCGTCTCGGGTGCCTGCACCTCAACGACTCGCAGGCGCCGCTTGGATCCAATCGCGACCGGCATGCGAACATCGGCGCGGGCGAGCTCGGCGAGCGCGGGTGCGCGGCGTTCCTCGGACATCCGGCGTTCTCGGGGCTGCCGTGCGTGCTCGAGACGCGCGGCGACGGCCACGGCCCGACGGGCGAGGAAGTGGCGCTCGCGATGAGGCTCCACCGACGCGGCGAGAGCGCGCGCCGGCGCGCGCTCAAAGCGGCGCAGCGGCGCGGCGCGGGCACGGGGCGCTAGGTGTCAGGCGACGGCGAGACGCGTCGAGGCGCACGCGAGCGCGTGCTCGAGCTCGGCTCGCAGCGAGGGCGTGTTGGCGACGCGAAAGCCATCGCCGAGACGCAGGCGGCGCATGCCCGCGCTCGTGCCGAGCTCGAGCAGCACCTCGGCCGAACCGGGGAAGTCGGCGATCGCGCGCTTGATCTCCTCGATCGTGCCGTCGTCGAGGTGGGTCGCGTCGATGCGCAGGCACACCGGTTCGGCCATCGCGGCGGCGCCGCGCACGGCGGCGTCCGCGCGCGCCCGCGCCTGCTCGAGCTCCGCGGCGCTCGGCGCGAAGCGTTCGACCGACTGAACGAGCAGGCACGTCCTGCCCGCTTCCTTGTGGTCGACGCGGCCCCTCACGAGCACCACCTCGTCGACGACGAGCGCGGCTTCGTTCTCGACGAGCGCCTTGCCGAACACGAGCATCTCCACCGCTCCGCCGATGTCGTCGAGCGTCGCGAACATCATCGGGTCGCCGTTGCGCGTACGGATCCGCTTGCACTCGACGATGATCCCGCCGACCGTCACGAGATCGCCCTCGCGGCGCTCGGATAGCGCGGAGATCGGGCAGTCGACGCGCGCGCCGAGCGCCTCGCGCAGCGGCTTGAGCGGGTGCGCGGAGATGAACAGGCCGATCGCCTCCTTCTCGATCGCGAGCAGCTGCGCCTGCTCGAACTCCTCGCCGGGAATCGGCGGGTGCAGCGGACGCGCGAGCCCAGCACCGCCCCCGCCCGCCGCGGTGGTCGGTGCAGCCGGGTCGCCCGCTTCGAGGTCGAAGATCGAGCCCTGCCCGATCATCGCGTCCTGCTGCGACTTCTGTCCCGCCGCCTGTGCCTGCTCGAGCACCGCGAGCATCCCGCGCCGGCTCGCGGCAGTCGACCCGAACGCGCCGCACTTGATCAGCGCCTCGATCGCTTTCTTGTTGACG
>DATBCA010000379.1:0-4710 GCA_036270715.1 Solirubrobacteraceae bacterium | reverse complement strand
CGTCGCGCTCGAGCGCTGGGAACCGCTCGTCGACGGCGCTCCCGTGCGCCAGCCGCAGCGGCAGGCGTCGCTGCGAGCGACGACCTAGGGAACGGACGCTCGCGCTACGCCGTTGTGGAGGACAGCGGAGCGGAAGCGGCGAGGTTGTTCTCGTAGGCCCAGCGCACAGCGGCGCTGCGGTTGCTCACGCCGAGCTTGCGGTAGATGTTGGTGAGGTGGAACTTCACGGTGTGTTCGGAGAGCCACAGGTCGCGGCTGATGGCCTTCGTGGTGCGTCCGTCGGCGATCGCGAGCAGGATCGTCGTCTCGCGCGGCGTCAGCTCGGGACCTCCTGCGGCAGCGGGCTCGTCGCCCGGCCGGCCGGACGTCGACGGGACGTGGAACACGGCGCCCGAGGCCGCCTGGCGCAGGACCGCGGCGATGTCGACGGAGCTGACGCTCTTGAGGATGTAGGCGCTCGCTCCGGCGACCAGCGCTGCGTCGATGCTCGTGCGATCTTCGGAGGCTGAGATGACGACGCTTTTGATGTGCGGCCAGCGCGCCTTCAGCTGCGTCACGCACGCCAGGCCGCCCATGCCGGGCATGTGCAGGTCGAGCAGCACGAGGTCGGGACGGCGGCGATCGACCAGTGCGAGCAGTTGCTCGCCCGAACGCGCCTCGCCGACGACTTCGAAGTCGTCGCTCGCGTCGAGTGCGCGGCGGATGCCCTGCAGCATCAGCGGATGGTCGTCCGCGATCAGAACCCTGTGCTTTGCGTTCATCTCGCAGACAGGATCGACAGCTGGGCGCCCGGGGTATACCCAACTTTCGTCTAGGTCCAGCTAGACGTTCGTCGAGTTCCCGCGCCGCGATTGAGCCGGGGCCGCCGCGCGCGGAAGGCGATTGCGCCTGGCGCCGCCGCGCGCGGACCTAGACTCGTGTGGTGGCCGCACCTGTGGAGACGGAGGCGGTCGTGCTGCGCTCGATTCGCTATGGCGAGGCGGACCGCATCCTCCACCTGTACACGCCCCACCGCGGGCGCGTGGGCGCGATCGCGAAGGGTGTCCGCCGCGCGCGCAGCCGCTTCGGAGGGCGTCTCGAGCCGTTCTTCCGCGTGCGCATGGAACTGCACGAGGGGCGCGGCGAGCTGCTCACGGTGACCGGCGCGCACACCGTCGACGCGCACGCGCGCCTGCGCGGTGACGCGCGCGCTCTCGACGCGGCGGCGCGCGCTTGCGACGCGGTTTCGCGCCTGTTCGAGACCTCCGAGCCGCACCCCGGCGTCTTCAACCTGCTGTGCCGCAAGCTTGCGCTGCTCGACGAGCGCGTCGCTGGCCGATCTTCGATCGGCGGCGCAGCTGGCGACGCCCGCGCCGCACGCGCGGGCGCGCTCGCCTTCCGCATCAAGCTCCTGCACGCCGCCGGCCTCGCGCCGCAGCTCGCCGCGTGCGCGTCGTGCGGCGAGCAGGAGCACCTGATCGCGTTCTCGGGCGCGGCGGGCGGCGTGGTCTGCGCGGCCTGCGAGGCGTCGTCGTTTCCGCTCTCCGATGGCGCGCGCAGCTTCATGGTGCAGGCGCTCGCGCGACCGCTCGCGCACGCTCCGCTCGCCGACGTCGACGCGCTCGCGCAGGCCGAGCGCGCGATCGCGCTCACGCTCGAGCACCACGCGCACCTGCGGCTCATCCCCGCGACCGGCCGCGTGTAGCGACCGGCGCGCCGGGTTGCGCCGCGTGCGAGATGTATCGTGGAACGAGTCGTGGACGAGGGTTACCCGATCGCATACGAGGTGCTCGAGAAGGGCGTGCCGGTGTACGCCTCAGACGGTGGTCAGGTGGGTACGGTGCACCACGTCGTCGCCGCGCCCGAGAAGGACATCTTCCACGGGCTCGTGATCACCGTGCCGGGGAGCGGGAGGCGCTTCGTCGAGGCCGCCGACGTCGAGTCGCTTCACGAGCGCGGGGTCGACCTGCGCATCGACTCCGTCGCCGCCGGCTCGCTGTCGGCGCCTGGCGGGGGAGCGGCGGTGTTCACGGATGCACCCAACGCGATGGCGCGCGGCTGGTCGCACTGGGTCGAGCGCTGGGTCGGCGGACGCGGGGACTGGAGACGCGAGCGCTGAGCGTCGCGACGGGCAGGGTCGCCGAGGAGTTCGCGAGCCGCATCCGCGAGCAGGAGGACGAGCTCCTCTCGCCGCTCGCCACGCGCTCCTACCCCGCGCGCCGCGCACGCCCCGAGGAGGACTGCGGGCTGCGCACGCCGTTCCAGCGCGACCGCGACCGCATCGTGCACTGCAAGGCGTTCAGGCGCCTGAAGCACAAGACGCAGGTGTTCGTCGCGCCCGAGGGCGACCACTACCGCACGCGCCTCACGCACACGCTCGAGGTCACAACGATCTCGCGCACCGTCGCGCGCGCGCTACGGCTCAACGAGGACCTCGTCGAGGCGATCGGCCTCGGGCATGACCTCGGGCACCCGCCGTTTGGTCACATCGGCGAGGAGGTCCTCGACCGCTGCCTCAAAGAACGCTTCGGGCGCGACTTCCTGCATCACGAGCACTCGCTGCGCGTCGTCGAGCACCTCGAGCGCGACGGAGCCGGCCTGAACCTCACGGAGCCGGTGCGTCACGGGATCCTCGGGCACTCGAGCCGCGCGCCGATGCCCGCGACGCTCGAGGGGCGGATCGTGCGAATCATCGATCGCGTCGCCTACATCAACCACGACATCGACGACGCCGTCCGCGCCGGGCTCCTGCGCGAGGACGAGCTACCCGCGCGGCCGATCGACGTGCTCGGCGCCGACGGCTCCGCGCGCATCGACGCGCTCGTCCACGACATGGTCGAGCAATCGCAGCTCGCCGGCGACATCGTCCAGGGCCCCGACGCGGGGCCCGCGATGGCCGCGCTGCGCGACTTCATGTTCGAGCACGTCTACCTCGGCCCGGCGGTGCGCGCGGAGCACGCGAAGATCGCGACCGTGATCGAGCGGCTGTTCGCGCACTACGTCGAGCACCCCGAGTTGCTGCCCGCGGCGGCCTCCGGCGAGCACGAGGGCGGCTATCGCGCGGGCGGGGGAGAGGGGGACGCGCTCGCGACGCGCGTGACCGACTACCTCGCCGGCATGACCGACCGCTTCTGCATCCGCGCGTACACCGAGCTCGCCGTCCCGCGGGCGTTCGCGCGCTGAACCGGCACGCCGGCCCCGAAAAGTCCCGCTGCGCGCGGGCACGCGCGAGGTGCCGTGGGCCCGATGATCTACGTTTGAAGCCGTGGCCCGCTACACCCCAGACTCCAAGGAACGCGTCCGCGACGCCGTCGACTTCGTCGAGCTCGTCTCCGCGCGCACCGAGCTGCGCCGCGCGGGTCCCGCGCGCTACGAGGGGCGCTGCCCCTTCCACGAGGAGCGCACGCCGTCGTTCGGTATCGACCCCGAGCAGAAGGTCTACTACTGCTTCGGCTGCAACGCCTCGGGCGACGTGTTCACTTTCGTGCAGGACACCGAGGGCGTCGACTTCAAGGGCGCCCTCGAGCTGCTCGCCGAGCGCTACGGCGTCGAGCTCGAGCGCGAGGCCGAGGACCCGAAGGCGCAGGAGCAGCGCCTGCGCCGTGAGCGGCTGCTCGAGCTGCTCGAGCGCACGACCGCGTATTACGAGCGCTACCTCTGGGAGTCGCGCGAGGCCGCCCGCGCTCGCGAGTACCTCGCCGGTCGCGGCCTCGGCGAGGAGATCCTGCGCGAGTTCCGCGTCGGCTACGCGCCGAGCGCGTGGAACAGCGTGCTGCAGGCCTCGCGCGCCGCGCGCTACAGCAACCGCGAGATCTTCGACGCCGGCCTCGTCCAGCGCTCGCGCGGCAGCGGCCAGCTGT
The DNA here is from genome assembly GCA_036270715.1 of Solirubrobacteraceae bacterium. Lineage (GTDB taxonomy): Bacteria > Actinomycetota > Thermoleophilia > Solirubrobacterales > Solirubrobacteraceae > Palsa-744. The sequence continues at coordinate 871 of DATBCA010000379.1, read as the reverse complement.
ACGACCGCTTCCGCTCCCGCATCACCTTCCCGCTCGCCGACGTCCGCGGACGCGTGCTCGGCTTCGGCGCCCGCGCGCTCGCAGACGAGCGCACCCCCAGGGGCGCGTCAGCGCCCCCTCAATCTTCTTCCGGACACCCGCCCAAGTACCTCAACACCGCCGACGGCGAGATCTACCACAAGGGTCTTCACCTCTACGGCGCGCATCTCGCGCGCTCCCACGCCACGCGCGCGGGCGAGGTGATCCTGTGCGAGGGATACACCGACACGATCGCGCTCCACCAGGCCGGCATGCGCAACGCCGTCGGGCTCATGGGCACCGCACTCACCGCCGAGCAGGTCGCCGAGCTCGCGCGCATGGCCGGCACCGTCCTGCTCGCGCTCGACGCCGACGCCGCCGGTCAGGACGCCATGCTGCGCGCCTCCGCGCTCGCCGCCAAGCGCAAGCTCGAGTTGCGCGTCGTCGCGCTCCCGTTCGGCAAGGACCCCGCCGACCTCATCGCCGACGGCGGCGCCGAGGCCATGGTCGCCGCGATCGAGTGCTCGGCGCCGTTCGTCCGCTTCCGCGTCGAGCGCGCGCTCGCCGACGGCGACACCGCGACGCCCGAGGGCCGCGACCGGCTCGTCGACGCGCTCGTGCCCGTGTTCGCCACGCTGCCGCCGAGCGCCATGCGCCTGGAGCTCACGCGCATCGTCTCCGAGCGCCTCTCCCTCCCCGAGAGCCTCGCCGAGAGGCTGCTCGGCGGGGAGGCCCGCGCGCGCGCCGGTGCGCGCGGCCGCCACGACGCGCGGGCGTCGAGCCGCGCTCGTCCCGGTCCGATCGCACGGCGCCAGAGCGGCGCCGCGAACGGGAGCCCCGGCGCGCGCGAACG
>DATBCA010000378.1:0-2514 GCA_036270715.1 Solirubrobacteraceae bacterium | reverse complement strand
CGGCGGCCGACGGCGGGCACCCGCTGGAGACGGTCTCGCTGTACACCAACGGACCCTTCACCGACCTCTGCCGCGGGCCGCACGCGCCGACGACGAAGACCGTGGGCGCGTTCAAGCTTCAGTCGGTCGCAGGCGCGTACTGGCGGGGGGACTCCGCGCGCACGATGCTCACGCGCGTCTACGGCACCGCGTTCTTCACCAGGGCCGAGCTCGACGAGCACCTCGAGCGGCTCGAGCAGGCGCGTGCGCGCGACCACCGCAAGCTCGGCCGCGAGCTCGACCTGTTCATGTTCAGCGAGCTGTCCCCGGGGAGCCCGTTCTGGAAGCCCGCCGGCATGACGATCTGGAACCAGCTCACGGAGCTGTGGCGCAGGGAGAACCTCCAGCGCGGCTATCGCGAGATCAAAACGCCGATCCTCTTCGACGTCGAGCTCTGGAAGCAGTCCGGTCACTGGGACAAGTTCCGCGACCACATGTACTTCACCGAGGTGGAGACGAGGCCGATGGGGCTCAAGCCGATGAACTGCCCGGCGCACATCCAGATCTACAACGACTCCCGCCACAGCTATCGCGACCTGCCGATCCGCTATTCGGAGGCCGGGCTCGTTCACCGCCACGAGCCCAGCGGCGTGCTCCACGGCCTTTTGCGCGTGCGCCACATCACGCAGGACGACGCCCACATCTTCTGCACCGACGAGCAGGTGCAGCAGGAGGTGATCGAGTGCCTGCGCTTCGGCTTCGAGCTGTACGAGCTGTTCGGGTTCGAGCCGCGCCTCGAGCTCTCCACGCGACCTGAGAAGCGGATCGGCGACGACTCGATGTGGGATCGCGCCGAGGGAGCGCTCGCGGGCGCGCTCGACGCGCTCGGGCTGCAGTACGACCTCAACCCCGGAGACGGCGCGTTCTACGGGCCCAAGATCGACCTGCACATGACGGACTCGATCGGACGCCCGTGGCAGCTCGGGACGGTTCAGCTCGACTACGCGATGCCCGAGCGCTTCGACATGGTCTACACCGGCGCCGACAACGCCGAGCACCGCCCCGCGATGATCCACCGCGCGCTGCTCGGCTCCTTCGAGCGCTTCATCGGCATCCTCATCGAGCACTACGCGGGCGAGCTGCCGCTGTGGCTCGCACCGTTGCAGGCGATCGTGCTGCCGGTGTCAGACCGCTTTAACGGTTACGGCGCGCGCGTGCGCGAGCAGCTCGGGGCGATCGGCGCGCGCGCCGAGCTCGACGATCGCAGCGAGTCGGTCGCGCGCAAGATCCGCGACGCGGAGCTTCGCAAGATCCCGTACATGCTCATCGTGGGCGAGAAGGAGGAGGCGCAGGAGGGCGTTTCGGTGCGCGAGCATCGCGCCGGAGACACGGGCTTTCAGACGACCGAAAACTTTGCGGCGGGTCTCCGAGGGCGGCTATACTCCGGCGGGTTGAAGAACCGCACATCTCAAGAGCGCGAAGCCTAGCCACCGCTTGACGCGCGGCAGCGACACATAGTGTCGGTCCCCCGCAGGTTCGACCGGCGCCCGCCCGAGCGGGACATGACGCGGATCAACGAGCGCATTCGCGTGCCGGAGGTGCGGCTGATCGACGACGAGGGCAATCAGATCGGCGTGATGAAGACGCCCGACGCGCTCGTCTTCGCCCAGGAGCGCGAACTCGACCTCGTCGAGGTCGCGCCCGAGGCGCGCCCGCCGGTCGCGCGCGTGCTCGACTACTCGAAGTACAAGTACGAGCAGGCGCAGAAGCAGAAGCAGGCGCGCAAGCACCAGCAGCAGATCACGATCCGCGAGATCAAGTTCCGCCCCAAGATCGCGCAGCACGACTACGACACCAAGAAGAACCACGTCGAACGGTTCCTGCGCCACAAGGACAAGGTCAAGGTCACGATCATGTTCCGCGGGCGCGAGGTCACCCACCCCGAGCGCGGGACCGCGATCCTCGACCGCCTCTCGCAGGAGCTCGCAGAGTACGGCGTGATCGAGCAGCACCCCACGCAGGAGGGGCGCAACATGACGATGATGATGGCGCCCTCCAAGGCGGTCCTCTCCGGGCGCGTCGATCTCCCCGACGGAGCCGCCGACGACGCGCCAGAGACGCCGGGCGGCGCGGACGCCGCCCCGGAGGCCGCGGCCGGCTCGGAGGTCGCGGCGGCGCCCGCGGCGCCGGCGATGGCCGCCGGCGACACGACGCCGCCGGACGACCCTGCGGCGACAGACGGCGTTGCGGCCACGGAGGACGTCGCGTCCGCGCCCGACGCGGCGGCAGACGAGCCCGCGCCCGAGGCTACGGCAGACGAGCCCGCACCCGCGCCCGAGTCGGCGGCAGACGAGCCCGCGCCCGAGTCGGCGGCGGCGAACGGCGAGGTGAAGATCGCGGCCGACGGGAAAGCGAAGCCGGCAAGGGGAGCGGCGAAGAAGGCGGCGAGCGCGGGGGCGCCGGCGGAGGCCGGCCGGGAGGCTGACTCGGCGGCCGGAACGCGCGTGTCATAATCGACGGCTCGAGACGATGCCG
>DATBCA010000377.1:0-1807 GCA_036270715.1 Solirubrobacteraceae bacterium | reverse complement strand
GTCATAGCCGGAGGTGGCCTCGCCGCGCAGCGATGCGCGGAGACGCTGCGCCGGTGTGGATATGAGGGGTCGATCCGGATGGTCTGCGGCGAGCTCCATCGCCCCTACGATCGCCCGGCGCTGTCCAAGGAGGCGCTCGGTGCCGAGGGGCTGGAGCGCTCGCTGCGCTTCCGCTCCGACGAGTGGTACGAACGCAACAGCGTCGAGCTGTTGCTCGGCACGGGCGCCCGCGCGCTCGACCACCGGGGACGCGTGCTCCATCTGAGCGACGGCTCGCGTCTGCGTTACTCGAGCTTGCTGATCGCGACGGGCGCTCGGCCGCGCGAGCTGCCGATGTTCCAGGGCGCTGAGAACGCAAGCGTGCTGCGCACGCTCGAGGACGCCGCCGCCCTGCGCGAGGCGCTCGCGGCCGGCTCGCGGCTGCTCGTGATCGGCGCGGGCTTTATCGGTCAGGAGGTCGCCTCGGCCGCGCGCTCGGCCGGATTGAGCACCACGATCGTCGAGGCCGCCGCCGCACCGCTGGCCCCGCTGCTCGGCGCACCGCTCGGCGCGTGGTTCGCCGAGCTGCACCGCTCGCAGGGTGTGGAGGTGCTGCTGCACGCGCACGTCACAGGCGTTCGTGCCGAGCGCGGCACGCGCGACGAGCGCCGCATTCGCGGCGTCGCGCTCGCCAGCGGGCGAACGCTCGAGTGCGAGCACGTGCTGGTCGGCGTCGGCGTGACGCCGGACCTCGACTGGCTCGCAGGATCGCCGCTCGATACGCGCGGCGTGCGCACGGACCCGGACGGCCGCACCGAGATCCCGGACGTGTACGCCGCAGGCGACGCCGCGGCCGCGTTCGATCCCGCGCTCGGGCGCCACGTGGTCGAGGGCCACTGGGAGTCCGCGGCGCGCCAGGGCGCGCGAGCCGCCAAGGCGATGCTCGGGATCGACCCTGGCGCGCACGCACCAGCGAGCTTCTGGAGCGACCTATACGGAACACGCGTCCAGTACCTCGGCCACGCTCCCGGAGCCGACGACGTCAGCTTCGACGGCGACCCGAGCTCGCGCGAGTTTGCCGCGACGTTCACACGCGCAGGCCGGCCGGTCGCGGTGCTGCTCGTCGATCGCCCGCAGATGCTCCCGCACGCGCGGGCCCTCCTCACCGCCACAACCCCCGAAAGGATCGCCGCATGACCTACCTCGCCCACATCGACGCGCACGCGTGCGCCGCGCACGGCGACTGCGAGCTCATCGCGCCCGAGATCTTCCGCGTGGACGACGTCGCGGTCGCGATCGCCGACGGCCCCGACGAGTTGATGCTCGAAGCGGCCCGCGTGTGTCCGTCGGTCGCCATCCGCATCACCGACTCCGACACCGGAGATCAGGTCTACCCCTGAGCACCCAACGTCGTTCGAAAGGAGCCACCTATGAATCCACCCGCCCAACTTCCTCCGCTTCCCGACCCGCCAGACGGCGCTGCCGCGTCATCCGACGCGAGTTCGCTCGCGCGCCGCAGGCGCGCGGCGATGCGTACACGCGCACGGCGAATCCGTCGCTCGGTCGTCGCGCTCGCGACGGCGCTGTTCGTCGCGGCCTTCGCGGTCGTGTACGTGCAGCTCGCCTCGGGGAACGACCCGGCGCTGACTGCCTCGGCGAAACGCGCCGCGCGGCCGGTCGTCGCGAGCACGGCCGCGAAGACGGCGAGCACCTCGCAATCGGCGTTGGCGCGCAAGGCCGCGGCCAAAAAAGCCGCCGCCGAAAAAGCCGCCGGGACGGCCGAAGAAGCCGCCGGACGGCGCGTATCCGGGCCGCGGCGCGCCAAGGT
>DATBCA010000376.1:0-3011 GCA_036270715.1 Solirubrobacteraceae bacterium | reverse complement strand
GCTGGCGGCAGGCCTGCACGCGATCGTGCGCCTCGGGTTCGAGTTCGACAGCGCGCAGCTGGCGCTCTCCGCGCTGCGCCGCTCGGTAGTCGTGTACCCGCTGTCCTATGCGTTCCTTCAGCCGCAGGCCTCCGGGGACAGCCTCGTGCTCGGCTACGCGAACCTGTCGGAGCCGGCGATCGAGGAGGGGATCGCGCGGCTCGCGGAGGCGATCGGAGAGCTGTGACGCCCACGGCGCGAGCTCGCCCGCACGCGCGCCCGGTGCCCGGGCGGCGGCTGCCCGGCGAGCGAACGATGGCGCGCCTCGCGTCGCGCAGGCCGCCGCGAGGATCGCGCGAGATCGTCGAGGCCGCGCGCGCGCCCGCGGGCGATCGCGTCGGGAAGCACTCGTTGCTGGTGACCTTCCGCCGCGACGGCCGGGGCGTGCCGACGCCGGTGTGGGCGGCCCCGGCTGGCGGCCAGCTCTACGTTCGCACCGTCCGGCGATCGGGCAAGGTCGCGCGCCTGCGTCGCGATCCGCGCGCGCTCGTCGCTCCGTGCACCGCTCGCGGCAAGCCGCTCGGCGCGCCCTTCGAGGCGAGCGCGCGTGTGCTCGCGCCCGAGGAGGAGCACGTCGCTGAGCGAGCGCTGCGCGATGCCTACGGCCTCGGCCGGGCGCTGTTCGAGTGGTCGGTAGACCTGCTCCGCGTCGACATGTGCTACCTCGAGATCTCGCCGGGAGCCTGGCGCTAGGCGGCGAGAGCGGTCACGGTCGCTCGGGAACGCTCGCTCGCGGCGAACGACGGCGGGGCGATCGCGAGGTAGTGCTCGAACACCCACCTGCACGCGCGCGGGCTCTCGAGCGCGCGCACCGCGGCGCTGAGCGCGCGGCTCGGGGTGATGCGCCCGACGAGGCGCTGGGCGCGAAGCATCCAGCGGAACTCGCGCGCGTGCCCGTCTGAGAAGGCGGCGTAGCGCGCGAGCGCGTCGGCGCGCGTGCAGCGGCCCTCGAGCACGGCACGCACCTCGCGACCGCAGGCGATCCCGAAGTAGAGAGCCGTACGGATCCCCTCGGCGGTCAGCGGCAGGCAGTGACCCGCGGAGTCGCCGGCGAAGAAGACCTCGTCCTCGACCGCGGCGCGCAGCTGGTGCGGGATCCAGTTGCCCTGGTAGCGGACGGGGGGGAGGCTGAGGTCGCTGGCGAGCGCGACCGTCGGCTCCTTGACGTGGTGCTCGGGCCAGAACGAGCCGACGCCGACGCGCAGCTCGTCGCGCGCGGGGAAGCTCCAGCCGTAGCCCGCGCGCACGTAGCGCGGATCGATCCACAGCTCCATGCTCGCGCCGGAGCCGTCGGGGTGGACCTCCAACCCGCGCGAGAGGCGCGCCTTTGGCGGCTGGATCGCAGTCGAGTTGGAGAGCACGCGCCGCCAGCCGAGCGCGTCGACGACCAACGGCGCGCTCAGCGCGCCGCGGTCGGTCTGCACGGTCAGGCCGTCGCGGCCAGTCACGGTCGCCGTCTCGAACCCGAGCCGGCCGTCGTCGGCCTGCTGCCACAGCCGCGCGCACAGCTCTCGGTAGTCGAACGTCGCGAACGACCACGGCAGCGGCCAGCGCGCTGTGAGGTACGGCGTATGGACGACGAGCTCGTCGAACGTCTGTCGCAGGGAGGGGCGCAAGTCGAGCGCGTCCATCCACACCGTCGGCATCGCGCACGCCGAGGTCTGGCGCTCGCCGATCTCGTAGCGGTCGATCACGAGCACGCGCGCACCCGCGCCCGCGAGCTCGCGCGCTACCGCCAGGCCGGCGAAGGATGCCCCGCAAACGAGCACGTCGCAGTCGCGCTGCAAGCGGGTGCGGTCGGCCCCCCGCTTGGTCGCTCGAACCGGCATTTCCCCCCAATGATAAGGCTGCGCTAGGCTTCGCCGGTGCAGACCCTGATGGAGAATTCGCAAGAAGCGCGCGTGGTCGAGGGCTCGAACGGGCTCCTCCTGGAGATCGACGGCCAGATCGTCCCCAACTACGACGCGACCTTCCGCACGATCGAGGAGGGCGAAGTCGTCACGGGGCACGTCGTGCGCATCGACAGGGACGAGGTTCTCGTCGACATCGGCTACAAGTCCGAGGGGGTAATCCCCGCGAACGAGCTCTCGATCCGCAAGTCGGTCGACCCGAACGACGAGGTGCAGCTCGGCGAGGAGGTCGACGCGATCGTCCTCACGAAGGAGGACCAGGACGGCCGGCTGATCATGTCCAAGAAGCGTGCGCGCTTCGAGAAGGCCTGGCGGCGGATCGAAGCCGCCGCGGAGTCCGGCGAGCCGGTCGAGGGCACGGTCATCGAGGTCGTCAAGGGCGGTCTCATCATCGACCTCGGCGTGCGCGGGTTCCTGCCCGCCTCGCTCGTCGACATCCGGCGCGTGCCCAACCTCGACGAGTACATGGGCACGAAGATCGAGACGAAGGTCATCGAGCTGAACCGCTCGCGCAACAACGTCGTGCTCTCCCGCCGGGCCGTGCTCGAGGAGGAGCGCAAGGAGGTGCGCCAGCAGATCCTCGACCGCCTGCAGCCCGGTCTCGTCGTCGAAGGGCAGATCTCGAACATCGTCGACTTCGGAGCGTTCGTCGACCTCGACGGCATCGACGGCCTGATCCACATCTCAGAGCTCTCCTGGTCGCACGTCAACCACCCGAGCGAGATCCTGGCCATTGGCGACAAGGTCCAGGTCAAGGTGCTCGACATCGACCGCGACCGCCAGCGCATCTCGCTAGGCCTCAAGCAGACCCAGGAGGACCCCTGGCAGCGGATCGTCGACACTTACAACGTCGGCGACGAGCTCGAGGGCAAAGTCACGAAGGTCGTCACCTTCGGTGCCTTCGTCGAGATCCTCGACGGAGTCGAGGGCCTCGTGCACATCTCCGAGCTCGCCCCGCACCACGTCGAGAGCCCCCGCGAGATCGTCCACCCCGGCGATGAGATCCGCGTGAAGATCCTCGAGATCGACTCCGAGCGCCGGCGCCTGTCGCTTTCGGCCAAG
>DATBCA010000375.1:0-2110 GCA_036270715.1 Solirubrobacteraceae bacterium | reverse complement strand
GCGCGCTGTCCGTCGCCGTCGCGCGCTCGCACGCGGGCGACGCGATCGGGCTGCCGGAGACGGCGTAGGCGCGGACGCGAGCGCTGAGAGGGGCGGCGGCTTTCGCCGGCTCTACCCGGCCGGCGTGGCTACGGCCGGTTCTCGGGCGGCTGCCGGCACACTCCTGCGGCGCGCTCGGCGGGCGCGAAGCCGAGCGATTCGTACAGCCCGAGCGCGTGGTAGTGGGGGTCAGCGCAGATGACGAGCTGCCGCGCGCGGTGATCGCTCGCCGCACGGTGCGCGGCCTCGACGACCAATCGCGAGCAGATCCCCTTGCGGCGGTGCGCCTCGGCGGTGTCGACCGCCTGAAAGCGCCCGCGCTCTGCCGTCACGACGACGCCGCAGCTGCCCAGCACCTCTTCGCGGTGCGCATCCAGCGCGACGTACCAAGCGCCGCGTCCCGCGCGGAACATCTCGCGCAGCTCCTCCATCCGATCGACGCAGAACGCACGGTGGACATCCTCGGGAAAGCGATCCTCGCCCGCAACCTGCAGCTCGACGACCTGCTCCCACACGTCCATGTCGGCACCGCGGGCGGGATCGAGCGCACGGACGGTTACCGCGGTGCTCGCTCGCGGGTGCGCGGCCACGGCGCCTGCTGGCGCGACGAGGCCGACGAGGATCTCGACTTCATAGCCGCGCGAGGTGAACTCCTCCCGCGCGGCACCGAGCGCGCCATCGCCGCGGTCCCACGCGAACGTGCGGTGGCCGATGCGGGGGTCATCGGCGAACTCCTGCGCGAACAGCGCCTCCCAGCGCTCGGCGTCGCCCGGCTGCGGCGGATCGTCGAACAGGAGGTAGTTGCCCCAGTAGTGGCCGGGATTGCCCGGCGAGCGCACCGCGAGGTAGCCGTCGCGGCGCACGAGCACACGGCCGAGCGGCAGCACGTCGAGCTCCGTCGCGCGCACGAGCGAGCGTGGCGTCACGATGGATTGGGCGGAGTGGGTCACGAGCGGCCCACGATACGGTGCGCGAGCTGCCGGGACCGCGGCGGCGCCACACCCGGAGTAGTCCTCAGGCAGCGTTCTACCGCCGACGCGGTGTCTGTGATAACGTACAAGTGTATGGCGCGCACAGCTGCCCAGCACTCGACGCCGGCGCGGACCCAGCGGCCGGCGGGCGCGAGCGCGGCCGTGCACGACCGCGTCGAGCCCGGCGTGGTCGGCGCGCGCGTGAAGGCGCTGCGCGAGGCCGCGGGTCTCTCGCTGCGCGACCTCGCCGAGCGAAGCGGCGTGAGCGCGCCAATGCTCTCGCAGGTCGAGCGCGGCGAGACGAGCCCCACGCTGACGGTCGCCGCGCGCGTCGCCGGCGGTCTCGAGCTGCGGCTCTCGCAGCTGCTGCGCCTGGACGAGGACGGGGCGGTGACGATCGTGCGCGCCTCTCAGCGCCGGCGCGGCGGCAACGCGCGTCGCGGACACCGCTTCGAGACCCTCACCGCCGACGCTCCCGGGCAGCGCGCACTCCTCGCGCTGCACACGCTCGCCCCGGGCGGCGCGACGGGTGCCGCCGACGACCCGCCGATGCACGAGCCCGGCAGCCGCGAGACAGCGCTCGTCGAGCGCGGGGCGCCGACGCTGATCTGCGACGGGCAGCGGTATGACCTGCACGAGGGCGACTGCGTGACGTTCGACGCCGACCTCCCGCACCATTTCAAGAACAACAGCGATGGCGACGTGACGCTGCTTGCCGTGCTGTCCGCGGGACTGAGGCGAAGCTGATGGTCGCCGCCGCGCGTCCCCACGACCCCGTAAGGGGTCCCTCAAAGGCATCCGGCGAACGAACGCGGCGAAGCTGATGGCGAAGACGCTGTTCGAGAAGATCTGGGAGCCGCACGAGGTCGCCGACGGGCTGCTGTACGTCGACCTGCACCTCGTGCACGAGGTCACGAGCCCGCAGGCGTTCGACGGCCTGCGCCTCGCGGGCAGGCGCGTGCGGCGGCCGGATCGCACGCTCGCCACGGCCGACCACAACACGCCCACCGACGGCACCCCGGCCGCCGCGCGCATCAAGGACGAGCTCTCGCGCGTGCAGGTCGAAACGCTCGAGCGCAACTGCGCCGAGTTCGGCGTGC
>DATBCA010000374.1:0-2410 GCA_036270715.1 Solirubrobacteraceae bacterium | reverse complement strand
CCGCGAGGGCATCCGCTTCCGCACCGACAACGACAGCGAGGTCGCCGCCGGCTACCTCACCTGGCGCATGCGCGAAGGAGCGAGCCTCGAGCAGGCGCTCGAGGGCTGTCTCGAGGACCTCGACGGGTTCTACACCTTCGCCGTCGGCACCGCCGAGGGGTTCGCGGTTCTGCGCGACCCGATCGCCTGCAAGCCCGCCGTCATGGCCGAGACCGACGAGTGGGTCGCGATGGCCTCGGAGTACCGCGCGATCGCCGTGCTTCCCGACGCGCACGCGGCGAGGACGTGGGAGCCGGAACCCGGGCGCGTGTACAGCTGGGGCGCGACCGCGCTCGCTCGATGAGCACCGAAGGCGCAACGCTCGGCGACCTCGTCTCGGCCGACCTCGGCGCTGAAACCGTCAGGGAGCTCAACCAGCGGCTCCACGACGCGCTCGAGCCCGCGCACTTCTCGATCCGCAATCCCGGCGGCAAGCACGCGATCGCAGCGGGCTTGAAGATCTCGCACGACGTCGAGATCGACGGCCACGTCGGCTACTACTGCGCCGGCATGAACCAGCTCGCGAGCGTCCGCGTGCACGGCAATTGCGGCGTCGGCGTCGCCGAGAACATGATGTCGGGTGCGGTGCTCGTCAGCGGCAGCGCGAGCCAGTCCGCCGCCGCGAGCGCGCATGGGGGCCTGCTCGTCATCAACGGCGACGCCTCCGCCCGCTGCGCGATCTCGCTCAAGGGAGCCGACGTCGTCGTGCGCGGATCGGTCGGCCACATGAGCGCTTTCATGGCGCAGCGCGGCACGCTCGTCGTGTGCGGAGACGCGGGCGACGCGCTCGGAGATTCGTTGTACGAGGCACGCCTGTTTGTGCGCGGCTCGGTCACCAGCCTCGGCGCGGACTGCATCGAGAAGGAGATGCGCGACGAGCACCTCGACGAGCTCGCGCAGCTGCTCGCGCGCGCTCACGCAGAGGACGTGCACGCGCGCGAGTTCCGCCGCTACGGCTCGGCGCGACGCCTCTACAACTTCCACGTCGAGCACCTCGGGAGCTACTGAGATGGCCCTCCCCGCCGGCGACGAGTGGCATCCCGGCCTGCGCGAGTCGGCGACGTTCGACCGCAACGCCATCGCCGAGATCCAGCGCGCCGCGCGCGAGGGGCTGTATTCGATCCGCGGCTTCGGCGCCAAGCGTCACGTGCCGCACTTCGACGACCTGCTCTTCCTCGGCGCGAGCGTGTCGCGGTATCCGCTCGAGGGCTATCGCGAGCGCTGCGCGACCGACGTCGTGCTCGGCACGCGCTTCGCGCGCGAGCCCCTGCACGTCGACATCCCGATCACGATCGCCGGGATGAGCTTCGGTGCGCTCTCCGGCCCCGCCAAGGAGGCCCTCGGCCGCGGCGCGACCGCCGTGGGCACGAGCACCACGACCGGCGACGGCGGGATGACGCCGGAGGAGCGCGAACACTCCGACAAGCTCGTCTTTCAGGTCCTGCCCTCGCGCTACGGCATGAACCCCGACGACCTTCGCCGCGCCGACGCGATCGAGGTTGTGGTCGGCCAGGGCGCGAAGCCCGGGGGCGGCGGCATGCTCCTCGGCCACAAGATCTCTGACCGTGTCGCGCAGATGCGCGACCTGCCCGTCGGCATCGACCAGCGCAGCGCCTGCCGCCACCCCGACTGGACCGGCCCCGACGACCTCGAGATCAAGATCGAGGAGCTGCGCGAGATCGTCGACTGGCGCATCCCCGTGTTCATCAAGGTCGGCGCCACGCGCACGTACTACGACGTCGCGCTCGCCGTCAAGGCCGGCGCGGACGCGATCGTCCTCGACGGCATGCAGGGCGGCACCGCCGCCACGCAGGACGTGTTCATCGAGCACGTCGGCATCCCCATCCTCGCCGCGATACCGCAGGCCGTGCAGTCGCTCGTCGACCTCGGCATGCACCGCGAGGTGCAGCTCATCGTCTCCGGCGGGATCCGCACCGGCGCCGACGTCGCGAAGGCGCTCGCGCTCGGCGCCGACGCCGTCTCGATCGGCGTCGCCGCGCTCATCGCGCTCGGCGACAACGCTCCCGAGCACGATCCCGGCTACCGCGCGATCGGCTCCGCGGCGGGCTACTTCGACGCCTACCAGGCCGGATACGACCCGGCGGGGATCTCCACCCAGGACGAGGAGCTCGCCGCGCGCCTGGACCCCGTCGAGGGCGGCCGCCGGCTCGCGAACTACCTCCGCACGCTCGTGCTCGAGGCGCAAACGCTCGCGCGCGCGTGCTGGAAGTCGCACGTGCGCAACCTCGAGCCGGAGGATCTCGTCGCGCTCACGATCGAGGCCGCCGCGATGGCGCGCGTCCCGCTCGCCGGCACGAGCTGGATCCCCGGCGCAGGCAGCTGAAATCGCGATCGGCCCGCCGCGTGCGCC
>DATBCA010000373.1:0-1975 GCA_036270715.1 Solirubrobacteraceae bacterium | reverse complement strand
AGACGCCGGGCGGCGCGGACGCCGCCCCGGAGGCCGCGGCCGGCTCGGAGGTCGCGGCGGCGCCCGCGGCGCCGGCGACGGCCGCCCGCGACACGACGCCGCCGGACGACCCTGCGGCGACAGACGGCGGTGCGGCCACGGAGGACGTCGCGCCCGCGCCCGACGCGGCGGCAGACGAGCTGGCGACCACGCCCGAGGCTACGGCAGACGAGCCCGCGACCACGCCCGAGCCCGCGGCGGCGAACGGCGAGGTGAAGATCGCGGCCGACGGGAAAGCGAAGCCGGCAAGGGGAGCGGCGAAGAAGGCGGCGAGCGCGGCGGCGCCGGCGGAGGCCGGCCGGGAGGCTGACTCGGCGGCCGGAACGCGCGTGTCATAATCGACGGCTCGAGACGATGCCGAAGATGAAGACGCATTCGGGCGCTAAGAAGCGCTTCAAAGTGACTGCCGGCGGCAAGGTGCGCGGCCGGCACGCGTTCACCTCCCACAAACTCGAGCACAAGTCGCCCAGACGCAAGCGCGCGCTCGGGGCTCCCGCGGCGATCTCCGGCGACGACGTGCCGCGGATCAAGCGCATGCTGGGAGCGCCGCGATGACGCGCGTCAAGCGCTCGGTGCACGCGCGCAAGAAGCGCCGCGCGACGCTCGAGCTGACGAAGGGCTTCCGCGGCGAGGCGCACTCGAACTACCGCCGCGCCAAGGAGGCGCTGATGAAGGCGGACGCTTACGCGTACCGCGACCGGCGTAACCGCAAGCGCGACTTCCGCCGCCTGTGGATCACCCGGATCAACGCCGCCGCGCGCGCGAACGGGATGAGCTACTCGCAGTTCATGCACGGCCTCGCGCTCGCGGGAGTCGAGCTCGACCGCAAGGTCCTCGCCGACGTCGCCGTACGCGACGCCGACGCCTTCCGACGTTTTGCCGAGGTCGCCCGAGAGGCGTCGGCTGCCTGAGCGCGAGCGCAACCGACACGAGAGCCTCCCGGGCGTCGAATCCGAAAGGATCGGCGCCCTTTTTGTTTCCCGCTTCCAGATCCCGAGAGAACAACACATGACGAGCACGACATCGCAGACGATCATCACCTCGACGGCCAACCCGCGCCTGAAGGCGCTGCGCAAGCTCGCGCAGAAGCGCGAGCGCGAGCGCCGCGGGTGCTTCGCGGCAGAGGGCGAGGACCTGCTCGCGGCGGCTGCGCGCAACGGCGTGGAGATGCTCGAGGGCTTCCGCCTCGCGGGCTCGCAAGTGCCGGGAGGAGCCGCCCTATACGAGCTGAGCGCGCAGGCGCTGGCCGCGGTCTCGACGCTCGGCTCGGGATCGCGCGCGATCGGCGTGTACGAGCAGCGCTGGGGAGCGCCCGCGGGGCCGCTGTGCGTGTACCTGCACGGCGTCGCGGACCCGGGCAACGTCGGCACGGTGATCCGCGCCGCGGAGGCCTTCGGCGCCTCGTGCGTCGCGCTCGGAGGCGGCTGCGCGGACCCGTACTCGCCCAAGGCGGTGCGCGCGAGCATGGGCGCGATCTTCGCCGTGCCGCTCGCGCGCGTGCATGACGTCGGCGAGCTGCCCGGGGAGCGGATCGCGCTGACGACGGACGCGCGGGAGGAGCTCGAGGGCGCGGGCTACCGCCTCGAGCGCCCCTGCACGGTGCTCGTGGGCGCCGAGCGCGAGGGGCTCCCGGAGGCGATCGTACGGGCGTGCGAGCGCAGCGCGCGCATCGCGATTGCCTCGCAGTCGCTCAACGCGGCGATGGCGGCGACGGTCGCGCTGTACGAGCTGACGCGGGGCGCCGCTCGCGCTGCGCCGTCATCTAGGGTCCGCACGTCATGATCGAGCGCATCGAGCGGCTCGCCGGGGAGGCGCGCGAGGAGATCGCGGCGGCGCGTTCGGCCGCGGATCTCGAGCAGGTGCGCGTGCGCTTTCTCGGCCGCAAGGCGGAGCTGCCGATGCTGCTGCGCGGCGTCGGCGCGCTCGAGCCCGCCGA
>DATBCA010000372.1:0-8485 GCA_036270715.1 Solirubrobacteraceae bacterium | reverse complement strand
GCGCGAGCTTCGGCCTCGATTCGCACGACTCCGTGTGCCGCGTCGATGGCGGTTCTCACGTCGGCAAAGCTGAGCGCGAGCGGGTGCGCGAGCGGGATCAGATCGCCCGTGCGCTTTGCCGCCTGAATTCCGGCCAGGCGGGCCGTGCCGAGGACGTCGCCCTTGGGCGCATCGCCGCGCTCGAGCGCATCGAGCGTCCGTGCCGACATCCGCACTCGCGCTTGCGCGCGCGCGACCCGCTCGCTCTCCTGCTTGCCGGCGACATCCACCATGTGCACCCTGCCCGTGTCATCGACGTGCGTGAGCCGCTCGCTCACGGCAGCACACCCCCTACCCACCGCGCCTCGCCGCCGCTGAGCTCGCGCTTCCAGATCGGCACCTCGGCCTTGATTCGGTCGATCGCGGCGCGCGCACCGGCGAATGCTTCCTGGCGGTGCGCCGCGGAGGCTGCGACTACGACGCTCGCCTCCCCGAGCGGCACGGAGCCGACGCGGTGCTCGGCGGCGAGCGCCCGTAGACCGTGCTGCTCGAGGCACTCGCGTAGGAGGCGGCGCATATATGGCTCTGCCATCTCCACGTACGCCTCGTAGTCGAGACGATCGACCTCGCGGGTAGTCCCCTGGAAGGTGACGATCGCGCCGGCGGCAGGGTGCGCGACGAGCTTCGCGACGTCGCTCAGGGAGAGCGGCTCGGCGCTGATCCGCGCGTGCACGTTTCCCTCAGCAGCCACCGCTCACCGGGGTGATCAAGGCCAGCTCGTCGTCGGCGTGAAGCGCGGCACCGAGCTCGACGTACTCGCGGTTGACCGCCACGCGTACCGGCAACCGCGCAAGCGCGTCGGCGAGCTCGGCCCGCTCGCGCAGGACATCGAGTGCATCGTCCACGGTCGCGCGCTCGGGCAGCTCGATGTCGATCGAGGAGGCGCCGGCGCGCTCCCGAAGGGTCGCGAACAGCCGCACGTTCACCTTCATTGCGCGCCATGCTCGCACTCTCGTCTGGGCGATGCCGGCTGCGTTCAGCCGAGCCGCGGCAGCAGCTCCACGTCGATCGCCTCACCGGCTGCCACGCCGGCGCTCGCGGTAGGAAGGATCCCGAGGCCGTCCGCGCCGAGCATCGAGGTCAGCACGTGCGACCCCTGTGGCCCGGTTGGCCGCGCGTGCCAGCCGTCGTCGCGGAGCTCGAGCGCGCAGCGGAGGGCCTCGGCGCGGCCCGGCTCCTTGCGGTAGCCCTCGTCGAGGACGGCCGTGATGCGCTCGCGCGCTGGATCGGCTCCCCCCAGCGCGCGCAGCGCGGGGCGCACGAACAGCAGGAAGGTGACGATCGCCGAAACCGGATTGCCGGGAAGTCCGAAAACCAGCGTCTCGGCTTCGCCCGGCGCTCGAGCGAGCGTGCCAAACCACGTGGGCTTACCCGGCCTCAGAGCTACGCGCCAGAAGTGCTGCTCCACACCGGCGCGGTCAAGCGCGTCGCGGACGTGGTCGTGCGATCCGACAGACACGCCGCCGCAGGCGATCGCGACGTCGCACGCGAGCGTCGCCTGCAGCGCCCTCAACGTCGCTGCCGGATCGTCGCCGACAGTCTCCACGCCCCGCACCTCCGCCCCGGCCAAGCGCGCGAGCGCGGGCACGGTGTACGAGTTGGCGTTGCGGACGGCGCCCGGCCGAAGCGGCTCGCGCGGGTCGAGCAGCTCATCGCCGGTCGTCAGGACGCGCACGCTCGGGCGACGCACGCACGGCACCACCGCGCGGCCGACGGACGCGAGCACCCCCAGCTCGAACGGGCCGATCGAGGCGCCCGCCGCGAGCACGAGCTCGCCGGCCCGGATGTCGTCGCCGGCCGAGCGCAAGTGTTCGCCGACGGCGACGGCGGCGCGTACCTCGACCTCCGCACCGACACGCTGCGTGTCCTCCGCACGCACGATCGCGTCCGCGCCGACGGGCAGCGCCGCCCCGGTCGAGATCGCAATCGCCTCTCCCGGCTCGAGCGCGCGACGCGCGGGACTACCGGCTCGCGACTCGTCAACGGCCCGGAGCCGGACCGGCGAGGCTGAGCTCGCCGCGCGCGTATCCGACGCGCGCACGGCGAAGCCGTCCATCGCCGAGTTGTCGAATCCGGGGACCATCTCCAAGCTTGTGATGTCCTCGGCGAGCGTCTGGCCGAGCGCGCAGCTCAGATCGACGTCCTCGCGACCCAGCGCCGAAGCGCGCTCGAGCACGAGCTCCTTCGCCGCCTCCAGCTCGATCAACTCGCCAGGGGAGCTCACCGCGATGCTAGATAACAGCTGCGCCGGGCGTATGGTTAGCCGCAGTCGCGATGAGCCCCACGCGGCGAGACCGATGCCAGCGACGCTCGACCGATTCTCACGACCGCTCACCGACCTGCGCGTCTCGGTCACCGACCGCTGCAACCTGCGCTGCCCTTACTGCATGCCGCGCGAGGTGTTCGGACGGGGGTTCTCGTTCATGGCGCGCGATGAGCTGCTGACGTTCGAGGAGATCGCGCGCGTGTGCCGCGTGCTCGCGCGCTTGGGGGTCTCCAAGATCCGGCTCACCGGCGGAGAGCCGCTCGTGCGACGCGAACTCGAGCAACTGATTGGGATGCTCGCGCTCCTCGACGGCATCGACGACATCGCGTTGACGACCAACGGGACGCTCTTGGCCTCGAAAGCGCGGGCGCTCAAGCAGGCCGGTCTGGATCGGGTGACGGTCAGTCTCGACGCGCTCGACGACGGCGTCGTTCGTGCGATGAGCGATTCACGCGCGTCGCTCGCGTCGGTGCTCGCGGGTATCGAGGCGGCGGGCGAAGCCGGGCTCGCGCCGATCAAGATCAACACCGTCGTCAGACGCGGGGTGAACGACCACTGCGTGCTCTCGATCGCCGAGCACTTTCGCCACCGGCCGGAGACCCTGCGCTTCATCGAGTACATGGACGTCGGCAGTACGAACGGCTGGCAGCCGCACGAGGTCGTGCCCGCGTCCGAGCTGATCGCGGCGATCGCCGCGCGCTGGCCGCTCGAAGCGCTGGCGCCGGCGCGCGGCGGCGAGGTCGCGACCCGCTACCGCTACCGCGACGGCGCGGGCGAGATCGGGTTCATCCACTCCGTCTCACGGCCGTTCTGCGGCGAATGCACCCGCGCCCGCGTGTCGGCCGACGGCAAGCTCTTCACGTGCCTGTTTGCCACACGCGGCACCGACGTGCGCGCGATGTTGCGCGGAGGCCTCAGCGACGCCGCGCTCGAGGCGCAGCTGCGAGGGACGTGGCAGGCGCGCACTGACCGATACTCGGCGGAACGTTTCGCGGCCGACCGGAGGAGCGAGGCGCCGGCCGACGCGCGGACCGGCGCGTCAGCCCGCACCACGGCCCGCAAGATCGAGATGTCCTACATCGGCGGCTGAGCGTCTGCGCCGGACCAGACGCTGACGTCCTCGCGCGCGAGCGCGAGCCGCAGGAGTGTTCCCGGCTCGAGCGGCGCGCGCTCGTCGGTGCGCAGCGTGAGCTCGAGCTCGCCCCCGAGCGCGACGGTTAGCTCGCGCGAGGAGCCGAGGTCGGCGTCGTCGAGCAGGAGGGCCTCGTACGCGCCGGCCGGGTCGAGGCGCAGGCGCTCGGGACGCACGCACCACACGACGGCGCTACCCGGCGGGAGCGCGCCTGTGCACGCCGACAGCTCGACGCCCTCGCTCGCGATGAGCCCGCGCGCGCGGACGACGCCCGGCCACGTGTTGGCGATCCCCATCAGCGCCGCCACGCGCGGCGAGCGCGGCGCACGGAAGACGCGCTCGCGCGGGCCCGCCTGCAGCACGCGCCCGGCGTCGAGCACGATCACCTCGTCCGCAAGCAGGGCCGCCTCCTCCGGGTCATGCGTGACGATCACGCTGCTGAGCGAGTCCTCGCGCTGCAGGCGGCGCAGCTCGCGGCGGAGCTGCTGGCGCACCGGGGCGTCGAGGCCGGTGAATGGCTCATCCAGCAGCAGCATCGCCGGCGCTGTGGCGAGCGCGCGCGCGAGCGCGACGCGCCGGCGCTGGCCGCCGGACAGCTGCTCGGGGTAGCGCCCCTCGAGCCCCGCGAGTCCGAGACGCTCGAGCCACCACGCCGCGAGCGGCGGCTGCGCGCGCACACCGAAGGTGACCTGCTGCCAGACGCTGCGACGCGGCAGCAGGGCCGAGCCCTGCGGCACGTAGCCGAACGGCCGGCGCTCCGCAGGTAGCTGCTCGAGAGCGCGCCCGTTCAGCTCGACTGTCCCCCCGGGCTCGCCCGCGGTGAGCCCGCTGAGCATGCGCAGCGTGAGGGTCTTGCCGGCGCCCGAGGCGCCGAGCACCGCGAGTCTTGCGCTGCCGGCGTCGCTCGCCACGTCCAGCGAGAACGAGCCGACGCGCTTTTGTAGCGCGAACCGCAGCGGCGCGGCCGCTCCGGGAAGCGGCGCTAGCGACGGCGGCAGCTTCGGTGCGCGCCTGCGCGCCCGCGGCAGTGGCAGCCCGAGCGCGAGCAATACGGCGAGTGCCGCCGCGAGCGCGAGCGCGATCGGCAATGCCGTGGCGGGCAGGCCGCTCGCGTCGAACTGCACGAACGTGTACACCGGCAGCGAGAACGGGTGGTAGGCGACGATGACCGTCGCGCCGAACTCACCGAACGCGCGCAGCCACGACAGCGTGAGACCGGCCACGATGCCGGGCAGTGCGCCGGGCACGGCGACGCGCGCGAATCGCCCCAAGCGCCCGTGGCCGAACGCCGCCGCCATCTCCTCGAGCGCCGGATCGAGCGCGGTGAAGGCGGCGCGCGCTGAGATCACGAGGAACGGAGCCGCGACAAACGTCTGCGCGAGCACGATGCCGAGTCGCGTTTCGGTGAGCTTCCCGCCGAACAGTTCGCCGACCGGCGTGCGCGGGCCGATCACGTACAGCAGCAGCAGGCCGCTCATGAGCGGCGGCAGCGCGAGCGGGAGCGACACGAGCGCCGTGAGGAGGCGTCCGCCGGCGCCGCGTGCGCGCGCGAGCACGTAGGCGAGGGGTATCCCGAGCACCGCGATCACGGCCGCGGAGATCGTCGCGGTCACGAGCGAGGTCGCGAGAGCCGAGCCCACGCCCGTCGCGCCCGCGACCCCGCCGCGCAGGCGGACGACGAACGCGACGATCGGAGCGAGCAGATACAGCGCAAGGAGCGCTCCCAGCCAAGGTAGCGGGCTGCGTGCCCACCGCAAGCGCTGCCTCCCGCGCCTAGTGCGCGCCCACCAGCGCGCGCAGGCTGCGCGGCACCGCGGCGGCGACGCCGGAGAATTTCGGCCGCCGCCCTTCCAAGCCGCCATGGTTGCGCGTGCCGCCGCGGGCGTAGCTCAGCAGGTAGCGCACCAGTTGCGCACCCCCCGCCGGGTCGGCCGCACCGCGCAGAATCGTCACCGTGTAGAGGGCGTACTTGAAGACGGGCTTCAGGCTCACCGTCGCCAGATGGGCCGAGGCCGCCTCGACCGTGTAGAAGAACCCCGCTTCCAGCTGACCCGACTGCAGCCTCCCCACGAGCGCCGTCTCCGGGTAGACCGCGAACGAGCTGAGCGCGCGCCTCAACGCGGAGTCGTGGAGCTTCGCCGCCGCGTTGTCGAGCGCTTCCACCGTGAGCACGCCCTTGGGGTCGAGCTTCGGGTCGGTTCGCCCCACGAGAACACCGGGCTGCGTCAGGACCTCGTACCAGGGCTTGCCGTGCCTGAGCTCGGAGCCGACCTTGCTCCTCGGGTCATAGCCGAGCGCGAGGGGCGCAGCGGCGAAAGTCGCGTACCACGACACCCAGTCGCCGTTGTTCTTTCCTTCCAGGAGCGCGTCGGCCGATGCCGACGCGCTTACGAACACGTCGACCCGACGCACCCCCGCCTTGATCTCGGCTGCGTCTTCGCTCGAGCCGCCGCCGTAACCGACGAATCCGTAACCGCTGGCTTTTTCGAAGGCAGGAGCGAAGCCCGTTTCCATGTACTTCGTCAGCGAGCCGGCGTAGATCACCGCGACGCTGCCCTTGTTCGCCGCCCGCGCCGAGCCGCTGTTCGCGCGCGCCGACCCTCCGGTCGCGGCGGCGCCGGCCGCTAGCGCGAGAACGAGCACCCACGCCGCGACGAGAGTGCGCTTCGCGAGCGCGATCGTCACTCCGGCGCTCGCTCGATCATCACCGACGTCGCCTTTACGAACGCCGTCGCGCTCACGCCCGGCGCCAGGGCGAGCTCCGCGACCGAGTCGCGGGTGACCGCGGCCGTGATCTGGAACGGCCCCGCCTCCAGCTCGACGAGCGCCATCACGCCGTCCGTCTCGACCGAGCGCACGATCCCCGCAAAACGGTTGCGCGGCGAGGCGGCTGCGCCGGTGCGGTGACGCGTGGGCCGCGATGTGAGGCGGCGCACCTCGGTCTCGGGCACGCGCCGCCGGTTGCGCTCGTCGCGCCTGGTCCGAAGCTTTCCGGCGTCATCCCAGCGGCGCAGGGTGTCGGCGCTGACGCCGATCGCCCTAGCCGCCTCGCCGAGTGACAGGTCCCTCCCCCGCTGCGCTCGAGCGTTCACGTTGCCTAAGCATTGCCTATGCAGCTCGAAACGTCAAGAGCGCGCGCCTTGGGCGACACCCCGGCGCGGGCGCCCGCGAGCTCGCGGGTCGCCTAACCGGTCGGCCCGAAGCGCTCGGTGCGGATCTGCTGCGCCGGTAAGCCGGCGTCGAGCAGCAGCTGCGAGGCTGCCTCGACGAACCCGTTTGTGCCACACAAGAAGGCGAGACCGCCGAGGAACGGCGCGGCCTGCTCGGAGATCAGCTGCCCGTCGAGACGCCCGGTGTGCCCCTCCCAGCCGTCGGGAGGCGATTTCGTGAACGTGAGCACGGCGTCATCCCCGAGCTCGTCTGCGTAGATGACGTCCTCGCCGGTGCGGACCGAGTAGAGCAGGCGCATCGGCAGCTCCGACATCACCCGCCGGCGGTGGCGCAGCATCGACATCAGCGGCACGACGCCAGAGCCTCCACCGACCAGCAGAACCGGGCTCTCCCCACGCCACACGAAATACGAGGTGAACGGGCCGCGCAGCTCGACCGCGTCGCCCTCGACGACGACGTCGTGAAAGTACGGCGAGACCTCACCGTCGTCGAGGCGGTCGATCGTCAACTCGATCTCGCCCTCGTCGAGCGGCGAGGAGGCGATCGAATACGAGCGCTGCGCGCGATACCCGTCGGGCGCCGTCAGCCGCACGTCGTAGTGCTGGCCCGGCAGGTGCGCCATCCACATCGGCAGCGCGATTCGAAACGACTTCACGTGCGGCGTCTCGCGCCTGATCTGGCTGACCGAGCCGATCTGCCACATTCCCGGAGCCTTCTGCTCAACGGGCGTCAGTCGTTCCAATAGCGCTGCTCCTTCCATGGATCGCCGCGGATGTGATAGCCGTTCATCTCCCAGAAGCCCGGCTCGTCGTGATCCATCACGCGCAACCCGGCGACCCACTTGGCGCTCTTCCAGAAGTACAGATGCGGCACCAGCAGTCGCGCTGGGCCGCCGTGCTCGCGGGCGAGCGGCTCGCCGTCGTACTCCGTCGCGACCCACGCCTTGCCCCCCGTGAGGTCCTCCAGCGCGAGGTTCGTCGTGTAGCCGCCGGATGAGTACGCCATCGCGAACGCGCCGATCGGTTCGGCCTCCGCGAGCAGCCTGTCGACCGAGACGCCGCCGAAGGTGACCCCGAGCTTCGACCACTTGGTCACGCAGTGGATGTCGCAGGGGACGGCCTCGAGTCCGAGCTGCCCGAACTCCTCCCAGCTCCACTCCTGCGGCTTGGCGACCATGCCGTCGATGCGAAAGCTCCAGCTGGAGATCGGCACGTCGGGCGTGGCGCCCGCCGTCAGCACCGGCCACCCCGACTCGGCGTACTGACCCGGTGGAAGCCGGGCAGCAAGGTCGCTCGGCGTACGCCGACGCCCCGAAAATCCGCGAGAGATGAACGCGTTCACAAGCCCGGGCCTCGTCCGAATATCGACTCGCTCGGATTCTCGCATGTCGCCGAACTCCGGGTGCTCTCGCAGCGCGTGGCCCGATCTCGCCACAGACCGCGGCCGGCGCGCGAGGATACGGGGATGACCGCGTACGACGAAACGACCGCCACCGTCCGCGCGCTGGCTGCGCGCGCTCGCACGACCGAGAACGTGTTGTTCTGCGAGCAACGACCGTTGACGTCACTCGAGCTCCGGTTCGCTGGCAGTGACGACCTCGCCGAGCAGCTGCGGGAGATCGAGGACGCCGCGATACGGGCACTCGAGCGCCTCGTGGACGGAGAGCAGGGGTACGAAGCTGCGCTCCAATCGATAGACGACGCCGGCGGCGACGCGACCGTGTGGCTACGGGCCGTGACGCTCGCGCGGGCACTCGAGACGGTGTCGTAGCTCACGCGACGCCTGCCCAACCGCGAACCGACTATTCGCCGGCGCGCTCCGAGCTCGACCTTACAGCCGTGCCGCAGGTCGCATGAGCTGATCGCGGCCGCGAACGC
>DATBCA010000371.1:0-3842 GCA_036270715.1 Solirubrobacteraceae bacterium | reverse complement strand
GAGGACCCGGCGCAGCTCTACTACACCTCGGGCACGACGGGACTGGCGAAGGGCATCGTCCATGCCCATCGCTACATCCTCGCGCACGAGGAGTTTCGCTACTGCCACGACGTGCGCGACGGCGAGCGCTTCCACGGGATGGGCGAGTGGGCGTGGGCGGCGGGCATCTGCCCCCTGCTGGGCCCGTGGCGGATGGGCGCTGTGCAGTGCGTGTACCAGCGCGAGGGCGGATTCGATCCGCACAAGCAGCTCGACTTCCTCTCGCGCCATGAGGTAACCAACGTGTTCGCCACGCCGACGGCGATCCGCTCGATGATGTCGATCGCCGACGCGCGCGCGCGCTACCCGCAGCGCTTCCGCGTCGTGTGCTCGGCGGGCGAGCCGCTGAACCCCGAGGCGATTCGCTGGTTTCGCGACCAGTACGGCGTGACGGTGCTCGACTACTACGGGCTGACGGAGTCGTACCCGCTGTGCGGCAACTTTCCCTTCATGGACGTGCGCGAGGGCTCGATGGGCCGGCCGATGCCGGGGTGGGACGTGGCGATCCTCGACGCGGACGAGCAGCGGGTCGCGGCGGGAGAGCGGGGCGAGATCTGCCTGCGCGCGCGCACCAACCCGCACTACCCGCTTGGGTACTGGAGGCTGCCGAAGGAGAGCGACGAGGTGTTCGGCGGCGAGTGGTTCCACACGAAGGACGCCGCGAGCATGGACGAGGACGGCTACGTCTGGTACGCGGGACGCGCCGACGACGTGATCATCTCCGCCGGCTATCGAATCGGACCGTTCGAAGTCGAGTCGGCTTGCATCGAGCACCCAGCGGTCGCGGAGGCCGCGGCTGTGGCCGCGGCTGACGAGCGGCGGGGCAGCATCGTGAAGGCGTTCATCGTGCTCGCCGCGGGACACTCCCCGTCGCCCGAGCTCGCAGAGGAGATCCAGGGCTTCGTGCGCAGTCGCCTGTCGGCCTATGCGTACCCTCGCGAGGTCGCCTTCATCGCCGAGCTGCCGAAGACGCTCACGGGCAAGATCCGCCGCGTGCAGCTGCGTGAGCACGGATAGAGCGTCGCCACTGTGAAGGTCTTCCCTGCCGAGCGCCTGATGGCGAACTTCACGTGCACGCAGCTGGTGCTCTGACTGGCGCGCGCTAGACGCCCGCGAGGAACTCGAGCAGCGCGGCGTTGACGGCGTCGGGCGCCTGCTGCTGAACCCAGTGCCCGGCGTCGGGCACGACGATTTCGGCCCGCAGGTCGTCGACCCAGCCGGCCATCGCGGCTGCGGGCATGAAGCGGCGAACGGGGTCGAGCTCGCCGGTGAGGAAGAACGCGGGCTGCTCGACGTGCCGGTCGGCGACAGGTTGAGTGAGCTCCCAGTTGCGGTCGATGTTGCGATACCAGTTCAGCCCGCCGGTGAAGCCGGTGCGCTCGAACGCGCGCACGTACACGGCGAGCTCTCCCTCGGTCATCCACGGCGCGATTTTTGGCGCGTCGACATCCTCGGCGGCCCACTCGGCGGTCCACTGGCGCGAGGTGGTGAGCGTGCGGCGCACGTCGCTGGCGAGCTGGCCGTCGGCGACGCCCGGCTGCTGGAACCAGACGATGTAGAAGTCCTCGCCGAGATGCCGGCGCATGATCGGGATCGGCGCGGCGGGCGCGTGCGGGACGAATGGCACGCTCAGCCCGGCGACGGCGCGCACTCGCTCGGGCTCGAGCACCGCGAGCGACCACACGAGACTTGCGCCCCAGTCGTGGCCGACGAAGATCGCGGAGCGCTCGCCGAGCGAGTCGAGCAGCGCGGTCATGTCGCCGCACAGCGAGACGACGTCGTAGGCGTCGACGTCCGCGGGCGCGGAGCTGTCGCCGAAGCCGCGCATGTCGGGCGCGATGACGCGGTATCCAGCGCCGGCGAGCACGGGGATCTGGTGGCGCCAGGAGAACGCGAGCTCGGGGAAGCCGTGGCAGAGGACGACGAGCGGGCCGTCGCCCTGCTCGACGACGTGCAGCTCGATCCCGTTGCTGAGCTCGAGGAGGCGCTCGGACATCGCGCGCGAACGATACGCCCACGCGCGCCGATCACGCGAACAGGTGGTCAACCGACACGTCGACACGGCGCCCGGCGGGTGCGAGCGCGAGCGCACCCTCACGAAGTCCGCCGGCGTGCGTGCGCTCGAAGAGCCCCTGCACGGCGTCGCTGAGAAAGCGCGAGGCTTCGCCGTACCCGTGCCTGTCGTCGCTCGCGCGCGGACGGTGGTAGTAGCGCGCGGGGACGTACACGTGCAGCCTTCGGCGCGCGCGGGTGAGCGCGACGTAGAAGAGCCGGCGCTCCTCGGCGATGCCGTCCTCGTCGCCGGCGGCCATATCGGCGGGGAAGTTGCCGTCGTAGGCGCTGATGAGGTGCACCGCCTCCCACTCGAGGCCCTTGGCGGAATGGACGGTGCTGAGCACGAGGTAGTCCTCGTCGAGGTGCGGGGGGCCGGCGAGGTCGGCGCTCGAGGACGGCGGGTCGAGCACGAGCTCGGAGACGAAGTGGCGCACCGAGTGGGCCTGGCGCGCGGCGATCGCGAGCGCCTCGAGGTCGGACACGCGCACCTCGCCGTCCTCGTAGCGAAGGCGGATGAGCGGCGCGATCGCGGCGCACAGGCGCTCGACGACCACGCCGGGACGCGCGTCCAGCACGTCCGGCTCAGCCTCCGGAGCCGACGCGCCGGCGGCGTCGGCGAGCGCGTGTACGAGCGCGCGGCCGTGCTCGCGCGAGCTCTCGGGGACGTGCTCGGCGGCGTCCTCCCAGCGCTCGAATGCGGGCGTCGCGGAGCCCGGGGCACGCAGCGCGTCTAGCGCACGTCGCGCGCGCGCCGGGCCGACTCCGTCGAGAAGCTGAAGCAGGCGAAACCAGCTGACCTCGTCGGCGGGGTTGTCGAGCAGGCGCAGCAGCGCGACGAAGTCCTTGACGTGCGCGGCGTCGAGAAAGCGCAGGCCGCCGTACTTGACGAACGGGATGCCGCGGCGGCGCAGCTCGAGCTCGAGCACGTCGGAGTCGTGGCCGGTGCGAAACAGCACGGCCTGCGCGCGCAAGTCGACGCCCTCCTCGCGCGCGGCGAGCACGCGCTCGCAGACCGCGCGCGCCTGCTCGCCGTCGTCACGCGGGAAGCACAGCTCGGGCCGGCGCCCGCCCTCGCGCTCGGTCCAGAGGACCTTGGCGTAGCCGTCGCGGTCCTGCGCGGAGACGGCGTTGGCGACGTCGAGGATGGGCGCGGTCGACCGGTAGTTGCGCTCGAGCGTAACGGCGCGCGCGCCGGGAAACTGCGCGGGGAACTCGAGGATGTGCCGCGCGCTGGCGGCGCGAAAGGAGTAGATCGCCTGGAAGTCGTCGCCGACGGCGGTGACGCACGCGTGGCGCGCGAGGCTTCGCACGATGTCGACCTGCACGGCGTTGACGTCCTGGTACTCGTCCACGAGGACGTGGTCGAAGGCCGCGGCGATACTCGCACCAACTTGCTCGTCGGCCGCGAGCGCGCGCCAGTGTAGGAGGAGATCATCGAGGTCGAGAAGATGGAGGGCGCGCTTGCGCGCGCAATAGACGCGAAACGACTCTCCGAGCGCATCGCGGTGCTCGGCGCACCAGGGGAACGATCGCTCGAGCACCTGCTGCAGCGGCTCCTGCGCGTTGACGGTGCGCGAGTAGATGTCGAGCATCGTCGCCGCGCGCGGGAAGCGGCGGGCGCTCGCCGCGCGCCCCTGCTCCTCGCGCAGGTAGTCGAGCAGGTCGGCGGCATCGCCCGCGTCCAGGACGCCGAAGCCCGGCTCGAGGCCCAGCGCCGAGCAGTGACGACGGACCATCCGGTGCGCGAT